>JALYWQ010000352.1 GCA_030852625.1 Actinomycetota bacterium | reverse complement strand
GTGTCGGCTCGGCCCGAGGTGCCGCCGGAGCGGACGACGCCGGCAACGGGGACGGGGGCACGGGACGGACGGCTCGCTCGGGCACCGGGATCGGCTGGTAGTCCGAGCCCGCCTCCGACCCGGTCTCCGGGCGCGCCGAAGCGGTCGGTGCCGGCGGGACAGGCTCGCTCGACGTGGGCGAACCCTCGTCGAACAGCGACTGCGATCCGACGCCCTCCCCCGCGGTGGGTTCGTCGGGCGGGACGGTGAGGCCCTTGGCCGAGCTCTCCTCCAGCCGGTCCTTGATCACCTTGAGGGGCAGGAAGTGGTCCCGCTGGTGGCGCAGGATCCAGCGGAGCCGTTCGATGTCGGCCTCGTAGAACTTCCGGTACCCGGAGGGCGTGCGCTCCGGATCGAGCAGGCCCTGGCTCTCGAGGAACCGGATCTTCGAGATCGTGACGTCCGGGAAGTCGTCCTGCAGGAGGCTCAGCACCTCCCCGATCGACAGGTGGGACCGATCCGCCATGGTCAACGCCTTCCCGCGAGGAAGAGGAGCTTGAAGGTGCCGATCTGGAGCTCGTCGCCGTCGGCCAGCTCGCTGCGCTCCACCCGCTCACGGTTGAGGTAGGTGCCGTTGAGCGAGCCGACGTCGGCGACCTCGTACCCCGAAGCCGTGCGGCGCACCTCGGCGTGGCGCCGCGACACGGTGATGTCGTCGAGGAAGATCGTGCTGTCGGGGTGGCGGCCGGCGGTGGTGAGCGGCTCGTCGAGGGCGAAGCGGCTGCCGGAGTTCGGACCCCGGGTGACGACGAGCATCCCGATGCCGGCCGGCAGCTCGTCGAGGTCGACCTCGATCTCGGTGTCAGCGCTGTCGAGCGGGACCGTCACCGACATCGTGGTGTGGTGCTCGCCGGTGAGGTCGAGCTCCACGCCGCACGACGAGCAGAACTTCGAGGCGAGCGGGTTCTGGTGCCCGCACTGGGGGCAGGTCACGGTGGCCATCGGGCCTCAGCCCTCGACGAGCGCTCGGTAGGCGGCGGCGTCGAGGAGACCGTCGAGCGCTGCGGGGTCGTCGAGCTCGATCACGAAGATCCAGCCGTCGCCGTAGGGGTCCTCGTTGAGCCGCTCGGGGGCGTCGGCCAGCTCGGCGTTGGCCTCGACGACCGTGCCGGCGACGGGTGCGTAGATGTCGGACACCGACTTGGTGGACTCGACCTCGCTGATCGAGTCGCCCGCCGCCGCCGTGCGCCCCACCTCGGGGAGGTCGACGAACACCACGTCGCCGAGGGCGTCCTGGGCGTAGTCGGTGATCCCCACCCGAGCCCGGTTGCCATCGATCCGAACCCATTCGTGGTCGGGCGAGTAGCGGAGGTCGTCGGGGATCTGCATGGCGGGGAGGCTACCGGAAACGGCTAACCCTCGACGAGGGGTTGAGGGTTTCCGCCCGCGTTGGCCCCTACCGCAGCAGTTGACGGATGCGTCGGACGTACTCCTTGGCCAGGTCTCGAGCAGCCGGTTCGGTGGCCGCCTCGGCCCACACGTGGGTGATGGGCTCCTCGGGATCGGGCAGGGCGAGGGCCCACCCGCCGTCGTGGCGGACCTTCACCCCGTCGATGAGCTGGACCTCGCGGTCCTTGCTCATCTCGACGAGGGAACGCATGACCATGCCCTTCTGCTCCCACGGCGTCACCACGGTCTCGTGGGCCAGCTGGGGACGGGGCAGCTCGGCCACGACGTCGGAGAGCCGGCGGCCGGTGCGAGCGAGGAGCTCGAGCACCTTCACGAGGGAGGCGGCGGCGTCGAAGGCCGGCAGGAAGCCCGGGAGGATGTAGCCGCCGTCGGTGCTCGCCGCGAACCCCACACCGGGCTCGGCGGCAGCGTCCATGAGCGCTGCGGTGGACAGCTTGGTGCGTCGCACCCGGACCCCGAACCCCTCGGCGATGCCGTCGGCGTGCTGGGTGACGGTCACCGGCAGGGCGACGGTGTCGCCGAGCAGGTGGTCGCCCACGAGCGTGAGGAGCGCCAGCAGCGCCGTCTCGTGGGCGAGCACGGCGCCGGAGTCGTCGATCAGCGTGAGGTGCTCGCCGTCGGGGTCGAGCAGCGCACCGAGGTGGGCTCCCGACGCCCGGACGAGGGCCCCGACCTCGGCCGCGTGGGCCGCGGCGTCGAAGCCCAGGGCCTGCACCGTGGAGGCGTAGGGGTTCACCCCGAGGACGTCGGCGCCGAGCTTGGCCAGCACGTTGGGCATCACGAACGAGGTGGAGCCGTAGGAGTAGTCGACCACCACCTTGAAGCGGGCGTCACGGATGGCCTGGATGTCGACGGTGGCTTCGAGGGCCGCCGTGTAGTGCTCGAGGGCCCGAGGCGGGAACTCGATGTCGCCGATCTCGGCGGGGAACACCCGGCGGAAGTCCTCCCGCACGAGGAGCCGTTCGACCTTGCGCTGGGCGTCCTCGGTGATGTCGGCGCCGTTGCTGTCGAAGAACCGGATGACGCAGCTCTGGGGGTCACCCTCGACCAGACGCAGGGTGATGCCCGCGCTCACCTCGGGCCGCCGGATGAGGAACCGGGTGACCGGCACCGATGCCACCTCGAGGTCGATGACGTTGATCCCGGTGGCGTTGAGGCCGGCCATCATGGCCCGCTTCAGCATGCGGGCCGATCGGCTCGAGTCGCGGGACACCACGACCGTGGAGTTCTTCTTGAGGCTCGTGCCGTGGGCCATGGCCACCCG
>JALYWQ010000347.1 GCA_030852625.1 Actinomycetota bacterium | reverse complement strand
GCACTTCGCCGACGAGCTCAGGGTCGAGGGCGGAGGTCACCTCGTCGAACAGCATGATCTTGGGCCGCATGGCGAGGGCGCGGGCGATCGCAACCCGTTGGCGCTGACCGCCGGACAACGAGCCGGGGTACGCATCGATCTTGTCGGCCAGGCCCACGCGCTCCAGCAGGTCATGAGCCCGCTCGTCAGCAGCCTCCCGCTCGAGCCCGAGGCTCTTCCGGGGACCCAACGTGACGTTCTCACGGACGGTCTTGTGGGGGAAGAGGTTGAAGTGCTGGAACACCATCGACAGGTCGCGTCGCACCTGGCGGATGTGGGGCTCGCGTGCCGGTTCGAGAGCGCCATCCGATCGCACCTGGTGGTACAGCGGCTGGTCGCCGATCCAGACGGTGCCTTCGTCCGGCCGTTCGAGCGTCATCAGGATGCGCAGGACGGTCGTCTTGCCGGAGCCGCTCGGCCCGATGATCACCACTCGCTCCCGGTCACCGACCGTGAGATCGAGCTCGTCGAGTACGACGTTGTCGCCGAAGCGCTTGGTGACGCCCTCCATCCGGATCAGCGGGCCGCCTCTCGGGTCGGCGCCGGACGGTCCGGCCGATTCATCCACGATCGATGCCATGACGACGCTCCAACAGGCGGACACCGGACGCCACGGGGACGCTGACGGCGAGGAACAGGAGCCCGGCCAGGGTGAACGGCTCGAGTCCACGGAAGGTCTGGCCCTGGATCTGCTGGGCGGTCCCCAGCACGCCGAACACGGTGACGGTGGCGGCCAGCGGCGCGTCCTTGAACCCGGCGACGAGGTAGTTGCCGAGGGCGGGCAGGACCGTCGGGATGGCCTGCGGCAAGATCACCGACGTCCAGCGCTGGCGGTTCGACAGGTTGATCGCCGTGGCCGCCTCCCACTGGCCGGCCGGGACCGACTCGATCCCGGCCCGGTAGGTCTCCGAGGTGTAGCAGGCGTAGTGGATGCCCAGCCCGAGCACGCCGACGGTGAACCCCGAGAGCACGATGCCGTAGTCGGGCAGGACGTAGAACAGGAAGAAGAACTGGATGAGCAGTGGGGTGCCCCGGATGAACTCGACGAAGAGGCCGGCGGGCCAGCGGACGGCTCGGAACCGGGACCGGCGCAGCAGGGCCAGCACGAGACCGAAGACGAGGGCGAGCGAGATGCCGAGGACCGTGAGGGTCACGGTCACCCACAACCCCCGCAGGAGGTCGGGCAGGATCTCCCACGCGAACCCCCAGTCCCAGGTGTCGGGGCCGGTGGCGGCGATCACTTCGACACCGCCCCGACCACACCGAGGTCGAGACCTCGGCCGAAGCGGCGCTCGAGCAGTCGCACCACGGCGGTGATCCCGAGGGAGATGGCGAAGTAGATGATCAGCACGGCGACGAAGAGGTCGATGGAATCGGCGGCTCGGAGCTGGCGGAGGTTCTGGGCCTGGCGGGTGAGGTCCGACAGGGCGATGAGCGACACGAGCGCCGAGGACTTCATGACCTCGATGACGAGGTTGCCGTACGGCGGGAGCATGATCCTCGCTGCCTGCGGGAGCGTCACCGACCACAGTTCTTGGAGCCGGCTCAGGTGGATGGCCACGGCCGCTTCCCGCTGGCCGCGCGGCACGGCGGTGATCGCGCCTCGGACGATCTCGGAGCCGTAGGCGGAGAGGTTGAGCCCGAGGGCGAGGACGCCGGCCTGCAGCGAACTGAGCTCCACGCCGAAGAGCGGGAGGGCGTAGTACACCCACAGGAGGAGGATGATGGCGGAGACCCCTCGCAGGACCTCCACGTACACCCGGACCACGGCCCGGAGGAGGCGGGACTTCGCCAGGCTGGCCACACCGAGCACCACCGCGACCACCGTCCCCCAGGTGACCGCCAGGGCGGTCACCTGGAGGGTGACGCGGGTTCCGTCCAGGAGGACGCGGTAGTGCTCGGCCTCAAGCACGTCGTGCGATCAGCTCAGATCGGCGACGGTGACGTCCTTGGCCGCGTCCACCTCGGCCGAGGTGAAGCCGAAGGGCTCGATGATCGGGAGCACCTCGTCGGCTTCCTTCATCTTGACCAGCTCGTCGTTGAACGCGTCCCGGAACTCCTCGTTCTCGTAGCGGAAGGCGAAAGCTCCGCAGCCGAGCTGCTCCTCGCCGTCGATCACCGGGACGAAGCCCTCGGTGGCCTCGAAGCCGTCGAGCTCGGCGACCTGCTCCCGAACGGTGATGGCGGTGAGCACGGCGGCGTCGATGCGACCCGCGACGAGGGCGTCGAAGAGATCAGGCGTGGTCTGGAAGGCGCTGATCTGCCCACTCGGCACGCCGCTGCCCTGGGCGTACCCCTCCTCGACGGCACCGGACAGCACGCCGAGGGACGCGCCGCTCGACGTGATGCTGGCGAAGTCGGTCAGCCCCTGGGGGTTGCCGGCCGGCACAGCGAACGCGGTGGTCGCGCAGTAGTCGGGATCGGCGAACAGCACCTGCTCAGCCCGTTCCGGGTTGATGAACATCCCGGCCGCGATGACGTCGAAGCGCCCGGCGTTGAGGCCGTTGATCAGGGCCTGGAACTCGACCACCTCGAAGGTGACCTCATCGATGCCCAGGCGGTCGAACACCTCCTTGGCCAGCTCCGGGGCCTCGCCGGTGGCGTCGCCTCCCTCCTCGAACCCGTAGGGGCGTTCGTTGGCGATGCCGATGGAGATGCCGTCCTCCCTCGCCGCCTCGAGCAGGGACTGGTCGTCACCGTCGTCGCCGCAAGCGGCCGCGCCGGTGAGCAGGAGCAGGCCCGCGGCTCCCGCGACGAGCGACCGCAATCGGGTGCGTCGGGTTCGGGTTGGGTGGGTACGCAGCAAAGGGATCCCCTTCTTGTCGGCGGACGACCCCGCTGCACCCGCGTGGCCCGATGGTGGGTCCCCGAGCGCGCGGGCGATCCGGTCCGGACCGCATCGCAGGGCCGGATGCACCCTACGATCGGCGATCTGACCTGTGGATGCCCTTCGGGCAGCAGTTACAGACCTGTGACGATCTGCCGTCCGGGCCGTGCGGCGCCTTCCACCCGCTCTTCGCGCCTGAGGTCGCCAGGCCGTCACACCCGGCTCGCTACCGTGGGCCGGTGACGACCGAAGACGTGCTCGAAGCGCTGGCTCGCGTCACCGCCGCGCTCCCCGTGGGCGAGGAGCGCCCGGGCCAGGAGCAGATGGCCAGCGCCGTGAGCGTGGCCATCCGCACCAAGCAGCACCTCGCGGTGCAGGCCGGCACCGGCACCGGCAAGACGCTCGCGTACCTCGTGCCGGCGCTCCTGTCGGGCCGGAAGGTGGTGGTGGCCACCGCCACCAAGGCGCTGCAGGACCAGCTGGCCGGCAAGGACCTGCCCTTTCTCCAGGACCACCTCGGCACCACCTTCGACTGGGCGATCCTGAAGGGCCGGTCCAACTACCTCTGCCGCCAGCGGTTCGCCGAGCTGGCCAACCTCGAGGCTCAGGAGCAGCTGGCCCTCGACGGCGTGGCCAGCCGTGCGCCTCGAGACGAGATCAAGGCGCTGGCCCGCTGGTCGGCTGTCACCTCCACCGGCGACCGGGCCGAGCTGGCCGCGGAGCCGTCGGCGGCGGCCTGGAGCGCGGTCAGCGTGGGCACCCGGGAGTGCCCGGGCGCCATGCGGTGCCCCAGCGGCGAATCGTGCTTCGCCGAGGCGGCCCGCCAACGGGCCATCCAGGCCGATGTGGTGGTGGTGAACCTCCACCTCTACGGCCTCGACCTGGCCTCGGGCGGCGTCATCCTGCCGGAGCACGACGTGGTGATCATCGACGAAGCGCACCAGCTCGAGGACATCGTGTCGGCCACGAGCGGAGTCGAGCTCAACGCTCACCGGTTCACCGACCTGGCCCGCCGCCTCCGCGGCGTGATCGCCGACGACCAGCTCGCCGCCGGCGTGGACGACGCCGGCCGCATCCTCGCCGACGCCCTGCGGCCGCACCGCGACCGCCGGCTGAAGCGGTTGCCCGACGACCTCGCCGGCGCCCTCACCGTTTCTCGCGGCCGGGTGGAGCAGGCCCTCACCGCGGCACGAGCGGTGCCGTCGGACGCTCCCGAGGACAGCAAGGCCCGGGCCCTCCGCGTGGTGCAGGGCGCCACCGCGCTCATCGAGGACATCGCGGTGCTGGAGTCGCCCGCCGGCGACCACGTGGTGTGGGTCGAGGGCCCCGACGGCAACGCCGTGCTCCGGATCGCACCGCTCGACGTGGCCGAGCTCCTCCGGGCCACGCTCTGGGCCAAGGACACTGCGGTCCTCACGAGCGCCACCTTGCCGACCCGCTTGCCGAGCCGGCTCGGCGTCGACGAGCGGGGCGTCACCGAGCTCGATGTCGGCAGTCCGTTCGACTACGAGCACCAGGGGCTCCTCTACTGCGCGGCCCACCTCCCCGACCCCCGCAACGCGGCCTACCTCGACGCCCTCACCGATGAGCTGGCCGGGCTCATCGACGCCGCCGGCGGGCGCACCCTCGCCCTGTTCACCAGCTTCCGGGTGCTCGACGAGATGGCCGAGCGGCTGGCCACCCGGGTCGCGGTCCCGATCCTCACGCAACGGCAGCTGCCGAAGCCCCGACTCCTCGAGGCGTTCACGGCCGACGAGGCCACCTGCCTGTTCGCGACGATGGGCTTCTGGCAGGGCGTCGACGTGCCCGGTCGATCGCTCAGCCTGGTGGTGATCGACCGCATCCCGTTCCCCCGCCCTGACGAACCCCTCCTCCAGGCCCGGCGGGAGCGCCTCGGCGCCGACGCCTTCGGCGCCATCGACCTGCCGAGGGCCTCCACGCTGCTGGCCCAAGGGGCCGGTCGGTTGATCCGCTCGGCAACCGACACCGGCGTCGTGGCCGTGCTCGATCCCCGTCTGGCCAAGGCCGGGTACCGCTGGGACGTCGTGCGAGCCCTCCCCCCGATGCGCCGGTCCAAGGACCCGGAGGAGGCCCGGGCCGTCCTCCGGGCCATCCGGGACGCGCCCGCCTGAAGCGGGTGGCCCGAGAGGCCGTCGGGTAGACCAGGCGGGATGGTCGCCGCCACGAGACCGCTCCCCCCCACCCCCAACGAGGAGCGGAAGGCCCGCCAGCTCGTCACCACCCGACGCCGGGCGACGATGCTGCTCGGCGCAGTGACGGCGGTGTTCGTGGCGACCGTCGTCGCCGGGGCTGACGACGGGACCCTGCTCGGCTACGTGCAGGCCGGCGCCGAGGCGTCGATGGTGGGCGGGCTGGCCGACTGGTTCGCGGTCGTGGCCCTCTTCCGCCACCCGCTGGGCATCCCCATCCCTCACACCGCGGTGATCCCGGAGCGGAAGGAGCAGTTCGGCGAGACGCTGGGCGACTTCATCCAGGGCAGCTTCCTCACGCCGGAGGCGGTGGTGGAGCGGGTGCAGCTGGCCCGGGTCGGCGATCGGGTGGCGACGTGGTTGGCCGACCCCGTCAATGCCGAGCGGCTGGCGGCCCACGTGGCCGACGGGGCCGTGCAGATGGCCGACCTCCTGAAGGACGACGATGTGCAGGCCGCCCTCGACGGGGTGGTCCGCCGTCGGTTGGAGACCACACCGCTGGCTCCGCTCGCTGGCCGGGCGCTGGCTGCCCTCACCCGGGAGGAGCGCCATGCCGAGGTGCTCGACGCCGCCCTCCGCGGCCTCGACCACTACCTCGACGAACATCGGGAGGACCTACGAGCCCGGTTCGAGGCCAAGGCCCCGTGGTGGCTCCCCGGCGCGGTGGAGGACCGCATCTTCGAGCGGCTGCTCGACGGGGCCCGGGCCGTGCTCGACGACATGGTCACCGACCACGACCACGACCTCCGGCGGCAGCTCGACGACCGGATCGATCAGCTAGCCGACGACCTCCAGCACTCCCCCGTCCTCCGTGCCCGCGGCGAGGAGCTGGCGCGCGAGCTCCTCGAACAACCCGAGCTCCGGATCTGGGTGGCCGGCATGTGGAGCGACGCGAAGGCCACCTTGCGCCGTCAGGCGGCCGATCCCGACTCGGAGCTCCGCCAGCAGCTGGCCCGAGCGATCCAGGCCGCCGGTCAGCGGATGGTCGCCGAGCCCGCGCTCACCGCGGGCGTGCAGAACGGCGCCGAAGCCGGCGTCCGGTACGTCGTGGAGCACTTCGGCAGCGAGATCAGCTCGCTGGTCAGCGGCACCATCGACCGGTGGGACGGCGAGGAGACGGCCCGCCGGCTCGAGCTGCTCCTCGGCCCCGACCTGCAGTTCATCCGCATCAACGGCACGGTGGTCGGCGGTCTCGCCGGGCTCGCCCTCCATGCCATCGCCCAGGGCCTCGGGTAGCGCCCCTCCACTCAGTAGCCGAGCCGCTCCATGGCCTTGGGCCGGCTCTGCCAGTCCTTGTCGACCTTGACCAGCAGCTCGAGGTAGGTGCCGTCCGGCAGCTGCTCGCGCACCGCGGTGCCGACCTCCTTGAGCACCTGACCCTTCTTGCCGATCACGATGCCCTTCTGCGACTCGCGCTCCACGAGGATCTCGCAGCGGATGAAGGGCCAGTCCCACTCGGTGACCCGAGCGGCGATGGAGTGGGGCAGCTCGTCGTGGGTGCGACGGAGGAGCTGCTCCCGCACCAGCTCCGACACCCAGAAGGCCTCCGGGACGTCGGTGACCATGTCCTCGGGGAAGTACTGGGGGCCTTCAGGGAGGCGACCCACGAGGTACTCGACGAGCGGATCGAGCCCGGCGCCGGTGCGGGCCGACACGGGGAAGTACTCGGCCAGGCCGAGCTCGCCCGCCGCGGCCAGCTGCGCCAGCACCTGTTCCTTCGAGGCCCGGTCGACCTTGTTGACGATGCACACCGCGTCCTTCGGCACGAGGTTGGCAACCCACTGGTCGCCCCGTCCGAAGGGTTGGGTGGCGTCGAGCACGAAGCACACCACGTCGACGTCGCCGATCGTGCCCTGGGCCGTGCTATTGAGACGAGTGCCGAGCGCGGTCCGCGGCTTGTGGATGCCTGGCGTGTCGACGAACACCACCTGCGCGTCGGGCCGGTGGAGCACGCCCACGATGCGGGTGCGGGTGGTCTGCGGCTTGTCGGAGGTGATGGCGACCTTGGTGCCCAGGAGCTTGTTGAGCAGGGTGCTCTTCCCCACGTTGGGGCGACCCACGAGGGTGACGAACCCGGTGCGCATCATCCGGCCTCGTCCGCGGTGACGACGTCGTCGATGTCCGCGTCGATCGGTGCGACCCGGTGGACCCGCACCCGCCCGATGCGGCGGCCCTGCACCCGCAGCGCGGTCAGCTCCCACGGACCCACCACCACCGATTCGCCATCGGCGGGCACCCGGCCCAGCTCGGAGAGCAGCAGGCCACCGATCGTGTCCCAGTCGCCCTCGGGCAGGTGGGCGCCGAGCAGCTCGTTGGCTTCGTCGAGCGGCAGCCTGGCGTTGACCACGTGGTCGCCGTCGGGCAACACCTCCACCATCGGGTCCTCGAGGTCGAACTCGTCGACGATCTCGCCGAGCAACTCCTCGATGATGTCCTCGAGCGTGATCAACCCCGCGGTGCCGCCGTACTCGTCGACGACGAGCGCCATGTGGAACCGTTCCCGCTGCATCTCGCGGAGGAGCTCGGCGACGCCCTTGGTCTCGGGCACGAAGTGGGCCGGCCGGCCCAGCTCGCGCACCAGCCGGTCCTCGTGGCCGTCCCGCTCGGCTCGCATGAGGTCCTTGGCGTAGACCACGCCGACGATGTCGTCGATGCCCGCTCCGCAGATGGGGATGCGGCTGAGGCCGTTGAGGATCACGACCTCCATGGCATCGGCCACGCGGAACTCGTCGGTGACGGTGACCATGTCGGGCCGCGGCACCATGACCTCGCGCACGACGGTGTCGCCGAGCTCGATCACCGATTCGATGAGGTCGCGCTCCGCCTCCTCGATCACCGCCTCCTCCACGGCCAGGTCGGCCACGGCGAGGAGCTCCTCCTCCGACGTGTAGGGACCGCGCTTCAGGCCCTTGCCCGGCAGCAGCACGTTGGTGAGCCCGATGAGCGCCCGCGACAGGAGTCGGAGCGGGGCCAGGCCGGCGAGGGCCTTCACCGGTCGAGCTGCGGCGAGCGCAGCCCGGTCGGTGTTCTGGATGGCCCAGGTCTTGGGGGCCACCTCGGCGACCACGAAGAACAGGGTGACGTTGAGCACGGTGGCACCCACCACGCCCCACCCGCCGAGCAGCCGACTGGCGACCACACCGAGCAGCGTCGACTGCACGAGCTGCGTCGAGAGGACGACGAACAGCACCGGGTTGAGCCACTCCTGGTGCTCCACGAGGGAGACGAGGATCTCGCCCTTCCTGCCGTGGGTCTCGGCCAGGGCCTGGGCCTTGGCCTTCGAGATGCGGGTGAGGGCGGTCTCGGCCACCCCCAGCACGATCGACAGCAGGAAGAGGACGACGACCGCGGCCAGGATCAGCCAGTCAGCTCCGCCGATCTCTGCCGCCAGGACGCCCGAACTTGGAGGGATGCTCACGGCTCCATCATCCCCTGTGGTGGTACCGGTCGAGGAGCTCTCGCTCACGGGCCTGCATGACGGCCTCCTCGTCGGGCTCGGCGTGGTCCATGCCGAGCACGTGCAGCACGCCGTGCACGATCAAGAGGGCCAGCTCGTCGTCGTAGCTGCCGGCGTGCTCGGGGGCCTGACGAGCGGCGACCGCCGGGCACACCACGACGTCGCCGAGCAGCATCGGGAGCTCGTTGACCTCGGGAGGCTCGCGATCGGGGCCGGTGCTGCCCGAGTCGGGCCAGCGACCGGGGTCGATGGGGTCGTCGATCGGGAAGGCCAGCACGTCGGTGGGGCCGTCCTTGTCCATGAACCGCTTGTTGAGGTCGGCCATCACCGACTCGTCGACGAAGAGCACCGACAGCTCGGCCTCTCCACGGACGCCGGCGTCGACGAGCACCGCCTTGGCGAGGTCGACCCACCGGGCCAGGTCGACGGGGTGGTCGTGCTGCTCGTCGACCCCGAACACCTCGAGGTCGCCGTCGGGTGGTGGCCGCCGGCGACGGGTGCTCATGGGCAGCCGGGGCAGCTCGGCGGGGTCGACGCCTTCGGGAGGATCGAAGGGATCCGGCCGTTCCGGGCCGTCGGGGTCGTTCATCCCGAGAGGTCGGCGCGGTCGTAGGCGTCGACGATGTCCTGCACGATCCGGTGCCGGACCACGTCGGCGCTGCCGAGGTGGACCCACGACAGCCCGTCGATGCCCGTGAGGATCCGCTCGAGACCGCCGAGCCCGCTGCGGCCGCCGGCCACGTCGACCTGCGTGGTGTCGCCGGTGACCACCGCCTTCGACCCGAAGCCGATGCGGGTGAGGAACATCTTCATCTGCTCAGGCGTGGTGTTCTGTGCCTCGTCCAAGATGATGAAGCTCGAATTCAAGGTCCTACCGCGCATGAAGGCCAGGGGGGCGACCTCGACGGAGCCTCGCTCGAGGAGCTTGGCGCCGGCCTCCAAGCCGACCATGTCGTGGAGGGCGTCCCACAGAGGACGGAGGTAGGGATCGACCTTGGCCATGAGGTCGCCAGGCAGGAAGCCGAGGCGCTCGCCGGCTTCAACGGCAGGCCTGGTGAGGATGATGCGCTCGACCTGCTTCGACTGCAGGGCCTGCACCGCCATGGCCACCGCCAACCAGCTCTTGCCGGTGCCGGCAGGGCCGAGGCCGAAGGTGATGACGCTGTCGCGGATGGCATCGACGTAGCGCTTCTGGCCCGACGACTTCGGTCGGACGGGACGACCGCGAGCGGGACGCAGCACTTCCGCGGTGAGGATCTCGGCCGGCCGTTCGCCGCTGCGAACCATGTGCACGGAGCGCTGCACGGTTCCCTCGTCGAGCTTGTGGCCCTGCTCCACGAGCATCACGAGGTCCTCGAGCAGGGCGCCCACGCGCTCGGCGTCTTCCCCGTCGACGGTGATCTCGTTGCCCCGCACGTGCACCGTGGCAGCCGGGAAGGCGGCCTCGATGGCGCGCAGCACCTCGTCGCGCTCACCCAGGAGGGCCGGCATCAGGTGGTTGGCGGGGACGGAGATCTGGATCTGGGTGCTGGACAAGGTGGTTCGCGACGGGTCGGCATCGCGCCGGACCAGGCTACCTGCCAGGGTGCCGAACCCCGGCGGGGTTCCCCGACAGCCCACTACGGTGCGCGGCATGGAGGGCGGCGCTGGCGGGCGAGCGGGCGGCAGAGCGGACGGCGGCCCCGATGGCGGCGACCCCGGGCGGTTCGAGCGTTGGCTGGCCGAGCTGCGGGTGGACGACGCGGCCCGGTCCCGCGCCCGCCGGCACTGGCTGCGCAGTGCCGCCGAGGAGGAGGCCACCATGGCCGGGGTGCTGCTCGACCTGGCCGAGCGGGGCGCCACCGTTGCCGTGACCACCCGGGTGGGCCGGCGTCACCACGGCCGGCTGGTCCTGGTGGGTGACGACTTCCTCGTGCTCCGCGCTGGGGCCCATCGTCACGTGGTGCTGCGCGCCGGCACCGTGGGCACGGTGCGCTCGACCGCCGACGCCACCGCGCCGATCGGCGACCGCGCCGTGCGTTCTGATCGACATCTGCAGGAGGTGCTCGTGGCCCTTGCCGCGGAACGCCTCGCGGCCGCCATCGTGCTCGACAACGGCGACCTCGTCACCGGCGAAGTCCGCAGCATGGGTCAGGACGTCGTGGTCCTGCAGAGCGACGGACCGAGCTCGCCCGTCACCTACCTCGCCCTCGATGCGATCGTGGAGGTGACCCTCGACGGGCCCCTGGGGGCGGCCTAGGACCCGACCGGATAGGTGCCGTTGGTGGATCGCCGAGTCGGGGTCGTTCCCGGCAAGGACGCAGTCCGAAGGCCTCCACCAGCGAAGTCGAGGGCGAGGACGCCGACGGGGACGGCATCCGGCCGGCGAGGCACG
>JALYWQ010000325.1 GCA_030852625.1 Actinomycetota bacterium | reverse complement strand
TCAGGGCGAACGCGGCTCGACGAGGGTGCCGGGGTCGTGGGTCCCGGTGCCGTCGGTGTCGTCCTCGAGACCCTCTCGCGAGGTCACGTCCTGCTGGAGGCAGAACCCGCTCGCCAGGCCCGCGACGTTCTCCACGAGGTCCGGCTCGGCGAGCCACCGGCCGTCCGCTGCGCGACGCACGTGCCCGCGGAACGCGAACGTCCGACCGATCTCGGGGATGTTGGGACCGAGGAACACGAACTCGACCAGCGCTCGGTGCTCGTCGAGGAACTCGATCGAGACGATCTGCGTGCCCACTCCGACGGCGCAGAGCGTGTGGGCGAACGGCTCGATCCTGGCGCGCAGGCCGGTCGGATCGGTGAACACCGCCTCCCAGGCCGCCGGGTCCGGGTTGGGCGTGAAGACGAACTGCACGAGCTCGTCGATCGCCGGCAGGATGGCCTCGATGTCCGCCGGCGGGTTCGAGATCGTCGGAGGTGCCCCGGGATCGACCATCCGGCCCGGCAACGGCTCGCCGACCGGCACGAACATCCCGTCGCCCTGCTCGGGGTCGCCGAGGCTGCCCACCGCCATGACGGCGAGCAGGGCCAGGGCGAAGATCCCCAGCACGACGACCACCACGACGATCGCGATCACCCGACCGGTCGAGCCCGGAGTCCGGGTCGGCCCGCCGAGCAGCGGGCCACCGACAGGAGGCCCATAGGCGGGGCGGGCCTCGACCAGTTGCTGGTCGGGCAGCGACGGCCACGCGGGCGTGCCCACCACCGGCTCCCCCGCGCTGCCATCGTCCGCTCCGGGCGGCGTCCAGCCATCCGTCGGCAGGTCTCCCACCCTCGACCCCCTCCTCGTGGTGTGGAGGATATCGCCGAGCCGCCCGGACGGGTGGGTCCGACGGAGCGCCCCGGCTTGGCTCCTGTAGTTACCCACCGGTAACATCGGCCTCCGGCCGACGTCAGTCGCGCCGACCGGCCGACACCCGCGTCGGACCGTTCCACACCGAGTTCCGAGGGGGACCGCAATGACCGAGGCCGTGATCGTCTCCACTGCCCGCACACCGATCGGACGTGCCGGCAAGGGCTCGCTGAAGGACATGCGCCCGGACGACCTGTCCGCCATCGCCATCAAGGCCGTGCTCGACAAGATCCCGGCACTCGACCGCACCCAGATCGAAGACGTGCTGTGGGGCTGTGGCCAGCCCGCCGTCGAGTCCGGCCACAACATCGGCCGCGTCGCCGCCGTGCTCGCCGGTCTCGATGACATCCCCGGCGTCACCGTCAACCGCTACTGCTCGTCGTCGCTCATGACGATCCGCATGGCCGAGCACGCCCTCAAGGCAGGCGACGGCGACGTGTTCATCGCCGGTGGTGTCGAGGCGATCAGCCGCCACCAGCTCCACCTGCAGCTCGCGGACGGCCCGAAGAACCCGATCTTCGCCGACGCCGAGGCCCGCAGCGCGAAGCGTGCCGAGGGCGGCGCCCCCACCTGGGCACCGGCCGCCGGCCTTCCGGACATCTACCTCGCCATGGGTCAGACCGCCGAGAACGTCGCGCAGCTCGAGAACGTCTCGCGCGCCGACCAGGACGAGTTCGCTGCACGCAGCCAGAACCTCGCCGAGGAGAGCCTGAACAGCGGCTACTGGGAGGCCGAGATCACCCCGGTCGAGACCCCCGAGGGCATCGTCACCGCAGATGACGGCATCCGCGCCGGCACCACCGTCGAGAAGCTCTCCGGCCTGAAGCCCGCGTTCCGTCCCGACGGCACCGTCACCGCCGGCAACGCCTGCCCGCTCAACGACGGCGCCGCAGCGGTCGTCGTGATGAGCGCCGAGAAGGCCAAGGAGCTCGGCCTCACGCCGCTGGCGCGCATCATCGCCTCGGCCGCGACCGGCCTCAACCCCGAGATCATGGGCATGGGCCCGGTGTCCGCCATCCGCAAGGCCCTCGGCCGCGCCGGCATGAGCGTCGACGACATCGACCTGTTCGAGATCAACGAGGCGTTCGCCGCCCAGGTGCTGCCCTCGCAGCGCCAGCTCGGCATCCCGATGGAGAAGCTGAACACCCGTGGCGGCTCGATCGCCCTGGGTCACCCCTTCGGCATGACCGGCGCCCGCATCATGACCACCCTCATCCACAACCTGCAGGAGTCGGACAAGACCTTCGGTGTCGAGTCCATGTGCGTCGGTGGTGGCCAGGGCATGGCGATGGTGATCGAGCGCCTGAGCTGATCATCCCCCAACCTTGAACGGTGAGCCGCTGTGGCGGCTCCACCACCCCAGCAACTGTCGCGGTGAGGGTCGAACATCGACCATCACCGCGACAGTTCCGCGTCCCGGCACGACCCGAACAGCGTCGACGCCCCGCGTTCTGACAGCCTCGTGACTCTGGAGGGTGTGGGGATGGAACCGCCGAGCGACTTCGAGCAGTGCCGTGAGGCCCTTCCGTCACTCAGGCCGTGAGGCCGTGCTCTGCCTCAGGCCGTCAGGCCGGGCACCGAGACGATCTCCGGGCGGATCTCCTTCACCCGGTTGTGCTCGTCGACGAAGATCGCCGT
>JALYWQ010000319.1 GCA_030852625.1 Actinomycetota bacterium | reverse complement strand
TGGGGCAAGCCCGAAGGCCGCACCCGAGACAAGACCAAGCCGTCCCAGAAGCTCATCGTCCGCCGGCGCCGTACGCGCGGCAGCCGGAGGTAGGAACCATGCCCCGCAGCCTGAAGAAGGGTCCCTTCGTCGACGACCACCTCCTCAAGAAGGTGGACGTCCTCAACGAGAAGGGCGAGAAGAAGGTCATCAAGACCTGGAGCCGTCGCTCCACGATCATCCCCGAGATGGTCGGCCACACCATCGCCGTGCACGACGGGCGCAAGCACGTGCCGGTGTACGTCACCGAGGCCATGGTCGGCCACAAGCTGGGCGAGTTCTCCCCGACGCGGACCTTCAAGTTCCACGCCGGCATGGAGAAGCAGGCCCGAGGGCGGCGGTAGACGATGGCCTTCGGCACCAAGACCAACGAGCGTCCCGGCACCCGGGCCGAGCTCAAGTACCTGCGGGTCTCGGCCTACAAGGCCCGTGAGGTCCTCGACCTCATCCGTGGCCTCCACGTGGACGACGCCGACGGCGTGCTCGAGTTCACCGACCGCGCCGTCGCCGCCGACATCCGCAAGCTGCTGGCCTCGGCCGTGGCCAACGCGGAGCACAACGACGAGATCGACCCCAACGAGCTCTTCGTGTCGGCCTGCTTCGCCGACGAGGGCCCCACGCTCAAGCGCTGGCGCCCCCGTGCCCGTGGCCGCGCCACCCGCATCCGCAAGCGCACCTGCCACATCACGATCATCGTGAGCCGCATGGACCCGGCCAAGCTCGAGCAGCGCAAGGCCCGGGCCACCGCCGCCGTCGGCCGGGGTGGCGTCCGCCGCGACGCCGCCGAGGCTCGCCGGGAGCGGGTCGCCAAGAGCCGGGCCGCCCGCGAGGCCCGTGCCACCCACGACCACGACCACGACCACGATCACGAACACGATCACGACGACGAAGACGTGACCGACGAGGTGCTCGAGCAGGCCGAGGCCGACCAGCCGGGCGTGGCCGAGGAGAACGTCGAAGCCGCCGTCGAGGAGGCCGCCGCCGAGGAGTCCGCCGTGGACACCGAGGCCGAGGTGCCCGGCGAACCGTCCGAAGAGGTCATCGAAGCGGCAGCGGAAGCTGCTGCCGCCGACGAGGAGCAGAAGTAATGGGTCAGAAGGTCAACCCCTACGGGTTCCGGCTCGGTGTCACCACCGAGTGGAAGTCCCGTTGGTTCGCCGACCGCAAGGACTACGGCAACTTCGTCATCGAGGACTGGAAGATCCGCAACTTCCTCATGACGCAGCTGCCCCACGCGGCCATCAGCCGGGTGGAGATCGAGCGCACGCGCGATCGCCTCCGCGTCGACGTCCACACGGCCCGCCCGGGCATCGTGATCGGCCGTCGTGGCGCCGAGGCCGACCGCCTCCGGGCCGGCCTCACCAGCATCACCGGCAACAACCGGGTGCAGCTCAACATCCAGGAGATCAAGCAGCCCGAGCTCGACGCCGCGCTCATCGCGCAGGGCGTCGCCGACCAGCTCGCCGGCCGCGTCGCCTTCCGCCGGGCCATGAAGCGAGCCGTGCAGAGCGCCCAGAAGGCCGGCGCCCTCGGCATCCGGGTGCAGTGCTCCGGTCGCCTCGGTGGCGCCGAGATGTCCCGCACCGAGTGGTACCGGGAAGGCCGCGTGCCGCTCCACACCCTCCGGGCCGACATCGACTACGGCTTCCGCGAGGCCCGCACCCCCGCCGGTCGCATCGGCGTGAAGGTGTGGCTCTACAAGGGCGACATCCTCCCGTACAAGAGCACGAGCGAGGACAAGATCACCCGCGAAGCCGCCATGGCCGTCGGCGAGACCTCCGGTGCCCCCGGTGGCGCTCCCCGTCGGGTCGTGTCCTCGTCGGCCGCCGCCCGCCGCCCCGCTGGTGACACCGATGCCGTGCTCGAAGCCGAGCCGCTGGTGAAGGAGGCCGATCCCGAGCTGGAGCGCCTCCTCGCCGAGGAAGAGGAGATCGAGCGCCGCGTGCACGACCACCACGAGACGCCGAAGTTCCACCCTGGAGATGCCGACTGATGTTGATGCCCAGGAAGGTCAAGCACCGCAAGACCCACCGCGGTCGCACCCAAGGGATGACGAAGGGCGGCTCCGAGGTCACCTTCGGTGAGTACGGCATCCAGGCCCTCGAGCCCGGGTGGATCACCGCCCGCCAGATCGAGGCCGCTCGTATCGCGATGACCAGGAAGACCCGCCGCGGCGGCAAGGTCTGGATCAACATCTTCCCGGACAAGCCCGTCACCCAGAAGCCCGCCGAGACCCGCATGGGCTCCGGCAAGGGCAACCCCGAGAAGTGGGTGGCCGTCGTCAAGCCCGGCCGCATCCTCTTCGAGCTGTCGTACCCCGACCCGGAGCTGGCCCGCGTGGCCATCGACCGGGCCATCCAGAAGCTGCCGATCAAGGCCCGCTTCGTCGCCCGGGAGGAGAGCTTCTGATGGCCAGCAAGCACGCCGCCTATCGCGAGCTCGACGACGCCGGCCTGATCCAGGCCCTGGCCGACGCCAAGGAAGAGCTGTTCAACCTGCGCTTCCAGAACGTCACCGGGCAGCTGGAGAACAGCGCCCGCATCGGGGCGGTTCGCAAGAACGTCGCCCGCATCAACACCGAGCTCCGGATCCGCGAGATCGCGGCCGCCGAGGCGCTCGAGACCACGAGGGAGAACGCGTGATGGCCGAAGCCACCGAAGCACGGCCCAACGCCCGCAAGCTGCGCGAGGGCATCGTCACCTCCGCGGGCATGGACAAGACCGCGGTCGTCACCGTCACGACCCGCAAGCCGCACCCGCTCTACAAGAAGACGATGGTGCGCACCAAGAAGCTCTACGTCCACGACGAGGCCAACGACGCCAAGGTCGGCGACCGGGTGCGGGTCCAGGAGACCCGTCCGGTGTCGAAGCTGAAGCGCTGGCGCCTCGTGGAGATCCTGGAGCGGGCCCGATGATTCAACAGGAATCGCGCCTCCGGGTGGCGGACAACAGTGGGGCCAAGGAGGTCCTCTGCATCCGCGTGCTCGGCGGCACCAAGCGCCGCTACGCCACCATCGGCGACGTCATCGTCGCCACGGTGAAGGACGCCATCCCCGGCGC
>JALYWQ010000317.1 GCA_030852625.1 Actinomycetota bacterium | reverse complement strand
TCGGCGCCAACGACCCCGTCACCGGTCAGGCGATCATGGCCTACGTCATCGCTCGCGGCTCCCACGACGCCACGCCCGAGCTCGGCGAGGAGGTGCGCCAGCACGTCGCCACCAAGCTCGGCGCCATCGCCCGTCCGAAGACCCTCATCTTCACCGACGAGCTCCCCAAGACACGCTCGGGGAAGATCATGCGCCGGCTGCTGCGCGACGTCGCCGAAGGCCGCGCCCTGGGTGACACCACCACCCTCGCCGACCAAGGCGTCGTCGAGGAGATCAAGCGCCAGGCCGCCGAGTTCACGGCCTAACCGATGGCGCGAACGATCGCGATCGTCGGGGCTTCACTTGCTGGGGTACGCGCCGCTGAAGCGCTCCGAGACGAGGGCTTCGAGGGCCGCATCCGCCTGATCGGTGACGAACAGCACGCGCCCTACGATCGACCGCCGCTCTCCAAGCAGGTGCTGAACGGGGAGTGGGAGCAAGAGCGAGCCGCTCTTCGGGTGTCTGGCGGCGGGTCCGTCGCCGATTTAGACCTCGATTGGGTGCAGGGCGTACCTGCGGTCGAGGCGGACCTGAGGGGTCGGCGTGTCCGATTGCTCGACGGTGAGGAGGTCGACTTCGACGGTCTCGTCATTGCAACCGGTGCGTCCTCGCGCAAGCTCGCAACTGCAGTGCCCGCGCATGGCGTCCACTACCTGCGGACGATGGGTGACTGCCTGGCGGTGCGCCGTTCGCTGATCGCAGGGGTCGGCCGACTCCTGGTCGTCGGCGCCGGGTTCATCGGCTCTGAGGTGGCGAGCGCCGCTCGGCGGATGGGAGTCGACGTGTGCGTGGTCGAGCCCGCGGCTGTCCCGCTCCAGCGAGCACTCGGCACCGCGGTGGGGGAGCTGTGCGCGAGATTGCAGATCGCCCATGGGGTCGACCTTCGCCTCGGCATCGTCGTCGAGGAGTTCGTTGCGAGCCAGGCCGGTCAGGTCACGGCCGCACGGCTTTCCGACGGCTCGACCGTGGAGTGCGACCTCGTAGTGATCGGTGTCGGCGCCCGTCCGAACACGGACTGGTTGGCCGGGTCCGGCCTGGATATCGCCGACGGGGTGCTCTGCGATGCCACTTGTCAGGCAGCTCCAGGGGTGGTGGCCGCAGGAGATGTTGCGCGCTGGCCAAGCGCCAGGTTCTCCGAGATCCTCCGCATCGAGCACTGGAGCAACGCCCAGGAACAGGGAGCTCATGCTGGCCGAACGCTCCATAGGGTTCTGAACCATGAGCGCGCTGACGTGTACGACCCGGTGCCGACGTTTTGGTCGGATCAGTTCGAGTCGACGATCCAGCTCGCAGGTCGCTGTACATCCGTAGACGAGATCGCCGTCGTGGACGGGTCGCTCGAAGCTGGCGAGGTGGTGGTCCTCTACCGGCGTGGAGACCGCATCGTCGGAGTGCTCGGGATCGATCGCCCCAAGCTCGTGATGCGGTTTCGGAAGCTGATCCAGGCCAACGCCTCCTGGAAGGAGGCGTTGGCCCAGTGAGATCAGCGGGAGGTGCCGCTCGGCACCTCCCGCTCGCGGCCGCCCAGGGGGGCAGGCGGCGCGCGCTCACGACCTACCGATCGCGCTCGGCGCGGATCAACCCGAGCGGGATCCCTTCCACACCACGGGAAACCGTGGGTGGTCGAAGGTCGTGCCCGGCGCGACGCCGTTCGCGTCCGTGAGGCCGTCCAGGTGAGGCGGGTAGCCCATGCGGAGCTGGGGCACATCCGGATTGCCGACGTACTTGGTGTCGTCGGGGATGTACATCGCGATGTACGACCACCTCGGCTCGTTCGTGACGTTCGCCGGTGCCTGATGCACGGTCAGCAACCCGTGGCAGGTCGCGTCCCCTGCCTTCATGTCCAGGGGCGGCGACCATTGGTACCGTTCTTCGAGCCAGGGATAGGTCGCTGCGAGATCGAGGGTCTCCTGACCTTTCTCCTTGTTGTCCCAGCCGAGTGGGCCTTCGGCATGGGCACCCGAGAGGAAGCGCATGCTGCCCTTCTCGGCGGGCACATCCTCCAGCGCGATCCAGAAGTTGATGTACCCCGTCCGGTCGAACAGCCGAGCGGGGTAGTCCTGGTGAGGTGGGGTCGCCTCGTCGTTGTCGCCTTGCCCCACGGGGTGTCGGCAAGCGACGACGTCGCGGTAGTAGCGGACTGGCTCGTCACGCCGGATCAGCTGCTGGGCGGCGCGGCCGATGTCCTCCGATAGGGCGACCTCGGAGAAGCCCGGCAGGCCCTCGAGCGCTGCCCAGTGGTAGTGGGCCGACCAAGCCACAGCGGGATCGATGCCAGGACGCGGCGAGAAGCTCCGCCCATCGTGACCCATCAGCGCCTTGGCCTGTTCGAGCAGCCCGGCTGCCGTGGCCGGGCTCACGAGACCGGGGAGGTACGCCCACCCATTGTCGGCGTAAGCGTCGACCTCGCTTGTGGTGAGGGGTCGCACCAAGGGGCTGCCAGCACTCATGAACGACTCTCCCAACGGTCAGCGTCTCGATAGCTTCACACCGAGAGTAAATTGTCTGTCAATTGCCGTCAATGCAACAGGCAGACCGATCTATGGCTACGATTCGCTCGTGAACCCGGGACGTCGTCCTCGTTCCTCGGAGACGCCTGACGATCTCCAGGCGGCCTTGGCCGAGGTCGGCTACTTCGCCGACGACGCCCTCGGGGTGGCGGCCTGGCTCACGATCTCCCTGAGGCGTCCGTTGTTTCTCGAGGGGGACCCTGGGGTGGGGAAGACCTCGCTTGCAGCAGCGCTGTCGAAGGTCGTCGGCGGGCCCCTGATCCGGCTGCAGTGCTACGAGGGCATCGACCAGGCCCAAGCGCTCTACGACTGGGACTTCGCGAAGCAGGTGCTGAGCCTTCGAACCAACGAAGGCGCCGAGGTCGACCTTTACGATCGCCGCTTCCTGCTCGAGCGACCCTTGCTCCGGGCCCTGCAGACTGATCCTTGCGTCCTCCTGATCGACGAGGTCGATCGTGCTGATGATGAGTTCGAGGCTCTCCTCCTCGAGGTGCTCGGCGACTTCTCGGTCACCGTGCCGGAGCTCGGGACCATCCGCGCCGAGTTGCCACCGATCGTGGTGCTCACCTCGAATCGGACGAGGGAGGTGCACGACGCGCTCAAGCGGCGTTGCTACTACGCGTGGGTCGAACATCCGGACGCCGAGCGAGAGGCGGTGATCGTTCGACGGCATGTTCCCGAGGCCACGAGCGAGCTCATCGGCCAGGTCGTAGCTCTCATCGCTCAGTTCCGGGGCCTTGAGCTCCTCAAGGCACCCGGAGTCGCTGAGGCAATCGACTGGACGGCGTCGTTGGTGGCACTCGGCATCGAACGTCTCGACGCGGAGAGCGCAGCGCGCACTCTCGGTTGCGCGGTGAAGGTCCGAGAGGACCAGGAGCTGCTCCACCACCTACCCCTGTCGGACCTCCTGGCGCATCGTGGCACTGACGCAACAAGCTGACGGAGCGCTGGCGCTCGCCGCGTTCCTTGATCGTGTGCGTGCCAACGGCATTCGCATTCCCCCGAACCGTGCCGTGGACCTCGCGCTGGCGATCGATGCGCTCGGACCGCAGGCCCAGCCCTCGCACCTCCGGCTCGCCGGCCGCGCCACCCTCTGCAGCACCAAAGAAGAGGTGGAGGTCTACGACCGACTGACCGGCGCAGCAGCTCCACGGGCGGCTCCACCCGGCATCGGCCTGACGGCCGCGATGGGGGCAGCGAAGGAAGCGGCCGACGTCACCACGCCCGATGGCGCAGCGGGTCTCCACCCCTCGCCAAGGCTCGTCGCCGCGTCGGAGCAGGAGCGCCTTCGTCGCCTCAGCGCACGGGATGCCACCGACTCGGACCTCGCCGCTCTTCGCCGGCTCATGAGCACGGCCCGGCTACCTGCCCGATGGCGGAGGCAAACGCGCCGTCACCTGGCGGCACATCGAGGCTCGATCGATCGCATTCGGTATCGGCGAGCCATGCTCCGCGCTGGTGGCGAGCCGGTGCCGATGCGCCGGCGCCGCGTCCAACGCGACCCGCGTCGCGTCGTCCTCCTCGTCGATGTGTCTGCGTCGATGGAGCCGTTCATCGATCTGTACCTTCGGCTCGGACACGCCCTGGTCCGTAGTCCGATCCCGGCAGAGGTGTTCACGATCGGGACGCGCCTGACGCTCGTCACCGCTGCACTCGATCACCGTGATGTTGATCACGTCTCGGCGCAGATCGCCGCGCAAGTCCTCGACCGATCGGGTGGAACGCGGCTGGGTGACGGGTTGGCCAGGTTCATCGAGCTGGGGCGGCGGGGAGCCGCTCGCGGCGCGGTGGTTCTCGTGTTGTCCGACGGGTGGGAGCGTGGCGAGACGCGGTTGCTGGAGCGATCCGTGCACCAGATCTCGCTCCTCGCCCATCAGCTCTGGTGGGGTTCGCCGTGGGCCGGTGAACCGAACTTCATTCCCTCGGTTGGCGGGCTCCGGGCCGCAATCCGTCACTGCGATGGGCTCGTCCCAGCCGCGTCCCTGTTCGACATCGAACAGATCATCGATCTGCTCGTCGTATCCAGCGCTCAGGCGCTGGCCCGTGCCTAGGAGGCCAGTTGGAGTTCACCCATGAGTTCACGATTCCGGTCCCGATCGACCAAGCGTTCGCGACGCTCACCGATCTCGAACGAATCGCACCCTGCATGCCGGGAGCGACCCTCAAGTCCGTCGACGACAAGGGCCATCACGGGATCGTCAAGGTCAAGGTGGGTCCGGTCGAGATGACGTTCCAGGGAACAGCGAACCTGGTCGAGGTCGATGAGATCGGCCGAACGGCCCGGGTCCATGCTGCCGGCCGAGATCAGCGCGGCGGGGGCACGGCATCTGCGGAGGTCAGCGCCTCACTGATGCCGAAGGGGGAGGCGACGGCGGTGTCTGTCACTACCGACATCACCATCACCGGGAAGGCGGCCCGCTTCGGCCGGGGGATGATGGCCGAGGTCGGGGGGGCGATCATCAGCCAGTTCGCAACGGCCCTGGCCGCCGAGCTGGAAGGTGAGCGACAAGCAACTGCCGTGGGCGAGCGCGCCATCGATGCCGAGGCCAGCCCGACCGAGTCGGTTCCCGTCGGTGACGTACAGCGGAACGGCTATCGGCCCCAGCCCGTGGAGGCACCTGCGCTCGACTTGGCTCTCGTGGCCCGTCGGGCGACGGTGAAGCGCGCAGCTCCGCTCGCTCTGCTTGCCCTGCTGATCGTGCTGGGCCTCCGGCGCCGCCGGAGCCACTAGGCAGCATCCGGCGCCGCCGGAACGGCTCAGCTATCGGCGGGAACGAACGTCAGGTCGAGCTGAGCTGGTCCGAAGAACAGGAAGCTGGACTTTCGTGGCACCGGCGTCGCCGGGTCGGCCAGCCGCACCTCGGAGAACGTGGTCAGGATCAGGTTCAGCATCGTCCGGAGCTCGAGGCGGGCGAGGTTCGCTCCGACGCAGTGGTGCGGACCCTGGCCGAACATGAGGTGCTTCCGCGTGTCCCGGTTGAGGTCGAGGTCGGTCGGATCGCTGAACACGGCAGCGTCGTGGTTGGCGGAGTGGAAGCTAAGCCAGACGTTGTCGTTCTCGCGGATGGTGTGCCCACCGACCTCGATGTCTCGGACCGCTGTGCGGAAGGTGCCCTGGATCGGGCCCTGGTCGCGAAGCATCTCCTCGATGAAGAGCGGGACGAGGGTGCGGTCCTCGCGAAGCTGACTGAACCGGCCAGGGTTCTGGGCGAGGTGCTGCAGGAGCTGCGCCAGCATCGTTGCGGAGGTCTCGGTTCCGCCGACGATCATGTTGTTGAAGATTCCGAGCAGTGCATCCCGCTCGAGGGGGTGCTCGTCGTCACGGTTCATCGTGGCGATGCGCGTGATGAGGTCATCACGAGGACTGGTAAGTCGGTCATCGACCTGATCGTGGAAGTACTGATCGAACTCGAGCTGCGAAGCGGCCAGCCGGTCCATCTCGAGGGAACTCGCGCCGGGGAGCTGCCCGACCATCGACGTGAAGTCATCCGCCCACTGGCGAACACGGGGCACGTCCTCTCGGGGGACGCCCAGGATGTTGCACATCACGGTGATGGTGAAGTCCCACACCAGGCTCGCAAAGTCGACCGTCTGCTCGCGGACGATCACGTCGACGAATTCGAGCGCCAGCTCGTGGATGCGATCTTCCCAGGACTCGAGCGCGCCCTTCGTCAGTGCGCCATTGACCAGAGCCCGGTCCCGGGTGTGATCGGGCGGGTCAGCGAAGAGGAGAACCTTTCGCTTGGTGGCGGTCGAGCCGTAGCTGTCGAGCCGCGCCCGCAGGGCCTCGTCCTCGCGTGCGACATCGAACATCCGCTGCCAGACGGCGTCAGCGACCGGACCGATCAGCAGACGGTTGGAGAAGTTCGATGAATCGCGCAGGATCGACAGGCTCGTCGCATGGTCGCTGACCACCCACGCCTGGAGCACCTCGCTCCAGTCGACGGGCGTCTCGGTTCGGGCCTTGGCAAAGGCGGCGTGGGGGCAGGCGACCGCGGCTGGATCCAGCGTGAACACCTTCTCGTAGTCCTTCATGGGGCTCCCTCGTCGGCGGGTGATAAGTCTGACAATATGTGTCAGACTCCAACCTGACAATCGGAGTCTTCGCCAAAAGGGGGCGTGCGTGAGCATTCTGGGAACGAGGGTCAAGCGGATCGAGGACCCAGCGTTCTTGACCAGCGGCGCGACCTACACCGAGGACGTGGAGGACGACCGTCTCGCCGGCGCCCTGCACATGACCTTCGTGCGCTCCCCGATGGCGCACGCCTCGATCACATCGATCGACGTCTCCGCAGCCATGGAGATGGATGGCGTGGTGGCGGTCCTTGTTGCCGACGACCTCCGGGACGCTCCAGCCCAAGGCCCGATGCTGCCGATCTATCCGCCGGAGATGGCCATGCCGCTCCTGGCGAAGGACGTCGTTCGCTACGTCGGAGAGCCGGTTGCGGTCGTTCTCTCAGAGCGGCGCTACGACGGTGAGGACGCGGCGGAGCTGGTGGTGGTCGACTACGAACCCCTCCCAGCGACCGTGGATGTGACCGTGGCTGCGCAGGACGAGATCCTGCTCTTCCCCGATCTGGGCTCGAACACCGCCTACTCGGTGCCGAGCCCGGGAATCCCCGGCCAGTTCGACGCGTGCGAGGTCGTCGTCACCCGGACGATCGTGAACCAGCGAGTCGCCGTCGCTCCCCTCGAAGGTCGAGCGGTTGCCGCGTCCTGGGGTGACGACGGACGCCTCCTCATCTGGTGCCCGAACCAGGGTGCGCAGGCGGTGAAGGCGTCCCTCCAGGCGATGCTCGGTCTCGAGGACAGCCAGCTTCGGCTGATCACCCCTGATGTCGGCGGTGGCTTCGGGGGGAAGTTCTTCGCGGAGGGTGAGTATGCCGTTGCCGCACTCGCGGCGAAGATCGTTGGGCGGCCGTGTCGGTGGGTGGAGACCCGTTCGGAAAACCTCGTGTGGATGCACGGTCGCGGGCAGGTGCAGACGATCACGATCGGAGGGGCCCGCGACGGCGATGTGACCGCCTATCGGCTGGAGATCCTCGCGGACGCCGGCGCGTACCCGAGGGTCGGGGCGATGCTTCCGGGCCTCACCGCCATGATGGCGCCAGGCTGCTACGACATCCCCGCCACAGACGTGTCCGCCGCGAGCGTGGTCACCAACACCGCTCCCATGAACGCCCTTCGAGGGGCCGGACGCCCTGAGGCCACCGCCGCCATCGAGCGCGCGATGGACCTGTTCGCTGCGGAGATCGGCATGGATCCTGCGGAGGTGCGACGGCGAAACCTCATCGCGCCCTTCGATGGGCCGATCTCCACCTCGATAGGAACGGTGTACGACTGCGGGGACTACGAGCGCGCCCTCGATCTTGCGCTCGAGGCGTCGGACTACGCCGCGCTCCGGGAGGAGCAGCGGGCGCGGCGAGAGCGCGGCGACGTCATCCAGATGGGAATCGGCCTCTCCGTCTACGTCGAGGTGACCGGGGTGGGCATGGATCCGACGGCATTCCGCGAGAACGCGACCGTCGAGCTCCATGCGGACGGAACCGCAACGATCCTCACCGGTACGGCACCGCACGGCCAGGGCCACGCAACGAGCTTCGCAATGCTCGCCAGCGAGCAGCTCGGGATTCCCGTCGAGAAGTTCACGCTCCGCTGGGGTGACACGGACCTGATCCCGGAAGGCGCAGGAACGGGTGGATCCCGAAGCCTGCAGCAGGGCGGGCCGGCCGTGCAGCAGGCCACCCGGGAGGTGATCGAGGTCGCGAAGCGACGTGCCGCAGAGATCCTCGAGGTGGACCCGGTCGATCTCGAGGTCGACCTCGACAATGCAGGACTAGCCGTCCGCGGCACGCCTCAGGCGAGCGTTTCGTTCGCCGAGCTCGCTAGTCACGGGCCGCTGCTCGCTCGTCAGGTGTTCGAAGGCGTTGGACCGACCTTCCCGTTCGGTGCGCACGTCGCAGTGGTCGACGTCGACGTCGAGACCGGGAAGGTCCATCTGCGGCGAGTCATCGCCGTCGACGACGCCGGAACGATCCTGAACCCGCTGATCGTCGAGGGCCAGGTGCATGGCGGGCTCGCCCAGGGCGCTGAGCAGGCGCTCCTGGGGGAGGTCCTTTACGACACCGACGGGAACCCGACCACGACGACGTTCGCTGACTACCCGATCGTGTCGGCTACGGAGGTTCCGACGTTCGAGCTCGTCACGATGGAAACCCCCACGTCCTACAACCCTCTTGGAGCCAAGGGAGTCGGGGAAGCAGGGACCATCGGAGTGACGCCCGCGATCCAGAACGCAGTCGTTGACGCGGTCTCGCACCTAGGTGTGCGACACATCGAGATGCCGACCAGCCCTCATCGCGTTTGGCGCGCGATCGAGGACGCACGAGAGGGAGCTTGAACATGCGGGTCACGTTGACCGTGAACGGTGGCGAGGCAACAGCGGACGTTGAAGACAGGACCCTGCTGGTCCACTTCATCCGCGATGAGCTCGGGCTGAAGGCGACGAACATCGGGTGCGACTCGACGTCGTGCGGAGCATGCACCGTCCTGGTCGATGGGGAGGCGGTGAAATCCTGCACGGTGCTCACCGTGCAGGTCGATGGGGCCTCGGTGCAGACGCTCGAAGGGCTCGGCACCGTCGAGTCGATGCACCCGGTACAGGCCGCCTTCCAGGAGCACCATGGCCTCCAGTGCGGGTTCTGCACGCCGGGCATGGTGATGGCCGCCATCGACCTCCTTCAGGAGAACCCGAACCCATCGGACCAGGAGATCCGAGCCGGGCTCGAGGGGAACCTTTGCCGTTGCACCGGCTACCACAACATCGTTCAGGCGGTCCTGGCCGCTGCGGAGTCGGCATGATCCCCGCCCCGTTCACCTATGTGCGTGCAGGTTCCGTCGCGGAGGCGGTCAGCCTCCTGGTGGAGCACGGCGACGAGGCAAAGCTCATCTCGGGAGGCCACTCGCTGCTACCGATGATGAAGCTGCGCCTCGCGTTTCCGACGGTCCTCGTCGACGTATCCAGGCTGAGCGAGATGTCAGCAGTCCGCGTCGACGGCGACGAGCTCGTCATCGGCGGTTCGGTGCGGCACTGCGATCTCGAGCACTCGGACCTCGTGAAGAGCGAGGTGCCATTGATCGCCGACGTTGCCCGCCACATCGGCGATCGGCAGGTGCGCCACCGCGGGACGATCGGTGGGTCGCTCGCACACGCCGACCCGGCTGCGGATCTGCCGGTGGCGGTCTCAGCGCTCGGCGGGACGATTGTCCTGGAGGGTCCGCAGGGTCGCCGTAACGTGCCGGTGGACGACTTCTTCGTCGGATACTTCGAGACCGCTGCAAGTAGCGACGAGGTTCTCGTCGAGATCCGGGTTCCCCGGACTGCGGGCGCCGGCTGGGGCTACCAGAAGTTTGTCCGACGGGCGAACGACTGGGCGATCGTGGGGGTGGCCGTGCACGGCGATCGAATCGCACTGTCCAACATGGGATCCACGCCCGTACGCGCCGTCGCAGCTGAGGAAGCGTTGCAACAGGGCCAGACGCCGGTCGAGGTGGGGGCTCTCGCGGGCGACGGATCCGACCCCATCACTGACATGCACGCCGATGGCGAGTACCGGATGCACCTTGCGCGGATCCTGACGACCCGAGTCCTCGAGACCGCCAGCGCACGTTGAGCCCAACGCGAAACGTGGGAGCAACGGTGTCCGTCGCTCCCACGTCTCGCATTCGTCATGTGGACTCACGGCCGGCGGTTTGGTCAGAACTCGGTGTTGCCCGCGTCGACGGTCATGGGCAGGGCGGTGACGTAGCGCGCCTCGTCCGACGACAGGAACAGCACAGCGTTGCTCGAGTCGGAGACGTCGATCATCTCGACATCGATGCCGTTCATGAACATGGGGCCGAGGCGGGGATGCTTCTCCAGGAGCGCGCCGAGGCGTTCGAAGGACGACGGCGAGTTCATCAGCGTGGCAACGCCCGTGGGGTGCAGCGTGTTGACCCGGATGTTGTGCTCCGCCAGCTCGAACGCCAGCGACCGCATCAGCCCGACGATGGCGGACTTGGCGGCGGTGTACGGATGGAAGAAGGGCAGACCCTTCAGGCCGGCCGCGGAGCTCACCAGGATCATCGATCCGCCGCCAGACTCGATCACGTGCGGGATCGAGAGCTGGATCGTGTTCCAGACGCCGGTCAGGTTGATGTCGAGGACGTCCTGCCACAGCTCCGGGGTGACCTCGTTCCACTCCTGGATGGTGATGATCCCAGCATTGGCGATCACGGTGTCGAGACGACCGAGCTCCTTCACGCCGTCGTCGATCGCGGCCTTCAAGCCATCGCGATCCCGCACGTCGGTGGTCGTGGCGATGATGCGGCCTCCGGCGGCCTCGACCTCTTTGACGGTCTGTGCCAAGTCCTCGGCGGTCGCTGCCGGGTACGTGGTGTGGGGGGACGCCTGAGAGCAGACGTCCAACGCGATGATCGACGCGCCCTCTTCCGCGAGGCGGACAGCGTGCGAGCGTCCCTGCCCACGCGCTGCGCCGGTGATGAGCGCGACCTTGCCTTCAACTCGACCCATGTCGAACCTCCTGTGATGGTGGGCCGAGCCTACGTCGAAAAGACAGACCGAGCAATGGTCGGACTATTGCGCTCCTTGCACGAACGCTGGGAGGACAAAGCGCTTCACGAGGCCCCGGAGCGTGTCCGTGTCGGCGTCGTGGAAATCGGTCCGGCTCAGGAGGATCATGTTCACGAGGAGGATCCACCGGCGCGCTTCGCGCCGATCGAGATCGGCCGCCACCTCGCCTCGACGTTGGGCCTCCTCGATGAGGGGCTCCCACACCTGCGCGGCCACGTCCACTGCCGCCTCGGAGGAACCGATGACGCGAGTCGCGATGTCGATGTGCCCCGGACTGAGCAGCAGGTGCAGGAACTGGTCCTTTCGGGCGTACTCGATCTCGAACAGCAGCCCTTCGACCAGAATGTCCTCGAAGGTGTCGAACTGCGCGACGAACTCGCGGGTGCTCTTCTGCAGTTCCTCGCCGTGGCGCAGGACGATCTCAAGGATGAGGCTGTCGCGGTCCTCGAAGTAGCGGTACACCGATGCCCGCGAAACGCCAGCCGCTTGGGCGATGTCCTCCATCGTCGTCTTCCGGATGCCGTAGCGCTCGAACGTCAGCTCCGCTGCCTCGAGCAGCTGGCTTCGCGTGTCTGAGGCCGGGAGCCCAGTCATCTGATCCTCTTCCACATAGCCCCCAGCGCCGATTCGCTCCAAAGGTACAACAGTACGACATTCAACGCTAGACGCTGGTCGGTAGGCGCTTGACAGTAATCGATACTTGTCTTACCGTGTCGTCGTCCGCCTCCGGCAACCGTCGTGGGCACGGACTTCACACCCAGGGGGTTGTCATGACTGATCTTGCTTCTCCGATGGACTTCATGGACTCGGACGCCTTCGGCGGTGAGCCGACGTACCGCCGCCCCGACCCGGCCGATGAGCTCGATCTCCTGCGCCAGGCCAACCGTCGTCTCGTCCGCGAGAACGACTTCCTGCGCGCCGCCGTTGCGGCTCTCGGCTCGATCGAGTTCTAGGCCACATCGCGACCCGCGAGTCGCCATCAGCGCGTTCCACCGACCGAGCCCGGGGCGCTACTGCTCATGCGCGCTCACGACCGGCTGCGGATTCACGCTGGGTTATCCAGCTCTGCCAGGTCGGCCAGGGTGTCGACGTCGAACGGCGACCCAGAGCACTCCACGTCAGCGATAGCGACCCCGGCGCGCTCCAGCGATCGCCGCGCACCTTCATCCCCGGACGCCGGCACCAGATCCCACACGCTGCGGTGCAGTCGGACGGGATGGCCCCGCCGTCCGTCATATGACGCAAATACAGCCGCGACGTCCGATCGGTCGGAAACGGTTCGCCACGCGTCCGCCGTCACCCTCGGCTGATCAGCCAGCGCGACGACGATCGCTTCGTGGCCGTCCTGCCGAGCGGCGGCGATCGCTGCGGTGAGCGAGGACGCCAACCCCTCGGCCCACCGCGGATTGCGGACGATGATGACGCCCGGGGGCGCCGAGATCGGCTCCGCGCCGACGACGAGGTAGGTGGCGTCCAGCTCGGCGAGCAAGGCCGCCTCGAGGGCGTGCTCGACCAGCGGTCGGCCCTCGAGCAGGCTGTTCAGCTTGTGGCGTGGTCCGCTGAACCGGCTGCCCCTACCGGCGGCGAGCAACACCGCCGCAGTGGTCACCGGTTGATCTCCGAGGACGTGACCTGTTCACCGCCACCTCGAAGACGGCGGAGCAGCGCGACCAGTTGTTCGAGTTCGTGGTCGGGGAGATCGGCTCCGAACCGTACGTCGCCAGCCATCCGAGTCGCTCGTCGTGCAAGCCGGCGGCCCTGCGGGGTGAGCTCGACCAAGGTGCCGCGTCGATCGGTGGGGTTCGGTACCCGCTGGACGAGCCCGTCCGCGGCGAGCTTGTCCACGAGCTTGGTGACCCCGGCAGCCGAGACGAGGAGCCGGTCGGCGACCTTGTTCATGGGGAGCGCGCCTGCGCGCGAGAACGAGAGGAGCATCAAGACCTCGTACCTCGCGAACGTCAGCCCGAGCGGGCGCAATGCGCGGTCGATGGCCGTGGAGACGACCTGGTGCGCGTGGATGACGGACGTTGCGACCGTCATGGCCAGCGGTTCGGCCAGATCGTGCGCAAGCCACTGTCGACGCGCCTCCTCCAGCGGATCGAATCCATCACCGGCCATTCGCGAACGGTACCCCCGTCGCCGTTGGGATCCGATGCTCAACTAGTGAACTATTGAGCGGTGTACTATCGGGATATGCAGATCGAAAGGGTAGGGGTCGTCGGTTGCGGGCTCATGGGTTCGGGCGTTGCAGAGGTATGCGCCCGACGTGGCATGGACGTGATCGTCGTGGATGCGAATGCGGCTCTGTTGGAGCTCGGTCGCCAGAGAGTCGAAGGCTCACTCGACAATGCAGTCAGCCGCGGAAAGCTGACGGCCTCCGACCGCGAGCTCGCATCCGAATCGATCTCGTACTCGCACGAGATCGGATCGCTGGTCGACCGTCATCTGGTCATCGAGGCGGTGAGCGAGATGGAGGAAGTGAAGTCCCGTGTCTTCCAGGAGCTCGACGACATCGTCGAGGCCGGCGATGCGATCCTCGCCTCGAACACCTCATCGATCCCGATCATGAAGCTCGCGATGGCTACCCGGCGGCCCGAGCAGGTCATCGGCCTCCACTTCTTCAACCCAGTCCCAGTCCTGCCGCTCGTGGAACTGGTGCCGTCGCTGGTCACCTCCCCGGATACGGCTGAGCGCGTGTCGAGGTTCGCCTCCGACTCACTTGGCAAGCACGTGATCCGATCGAAGGACCGTGCGGGCTTCATCGTCAACGCGCTGCTGATCCCGTACCTCCTCAGCTCGATTCGCATGCTCGAGTCGGGGTTTGCCACCGCAGAGGACATCGACACGGGCATGGTTCAGGGATGCGCGCACCCGATGGGGCCGCTCGCCCTGGCCGACCTGATCGGTCTCGACACGACCATGGCGATCGCCGATTCGATGTACGCCGAGTTCAAGGAGCAGCTGTACGCGCCGCCCGCTCTGCTCTGCAGGATGGTCGAAGCGGGGCTCCTCGGGCGGAAGTCGGGTCGGGGCTTCCACACCTACGAAGCCTGACCCGTGTATCGCCCTCCGATCGCGGCCATCACGTCAACGCTGAGCGCGGCTGGGCTCGACGCCGTCCTCGAACTTGACGAGTTCGCTCATGTCGAACGAGACGGCGTCGAGGAGATGCTCGCCGCCTACGGGAAGTTCGTCGCCGAAGTCATCGCACCGAGCGACCGTGCGGGGGACCGCTTCGGGGTCGTCTTCGAACCCACCAGCGGCACGGTGGAGGTTGCGCCGGAGGTCCGGACCGCGTTCGAGAGTTGGGTGGCTGGAGGATGGTGTGGCCTGGGGGCGTCGGCTGCACATGGCGGTGGCGGCCTCCCGTCGCTCGTCGCACTGGCGGCCGAAGAGATGCTCGCCTCTGCGAACCTCGCGCTGTCGCTGAACCCGATGCTCACCCAGGGGGCGATCCACGTCCTGGAACGGCGAGCGACCGAGGAACAGAAGGCTCGGTACTTGAGGCCGCTTGTGGCCGGGCAATGGACGGGAACGATGAACCTCACCGAGCCCCAGGCCGGTTCAGACGTGGGAGCGATCACCACGCGAGCGACCGAGATGGGTGACGGAACCTGGAGGATCGACGGCCAGAAGATCTTCATCACGTGGGGCGATCACGAGCTCACCGAGAACATCGTCCACTTGGTCCTCGCCCGTACCGAGGGTGCGGCGTCGGGGACGCGAGGGCTATCCCTCTTCGTCGTACCGAAGCGACGTGTCGACAGCGATGGGGCCCCGGCTGAACGCAACGGGGTCTGCTGCATCGGCATCGAGCACAAGCTCGGCATCCATTCGAGCCCCACGTGCACCCTCGAGTTCCGGGGAGCTATCGGCGAGCTGATCGGCGAAGTGGGCGAGGGGATGTCCCACATGTTCGTCATGATGAACGCAGCTCGGCTGTCGGTCGGGCTCGAGGGACTCGCCGTGAGCGAACGGGCCTACCAACAGGCACTCCAGTACGCACTGGAGCGCGTTCAGGGTCGCGGGCCGGGGTCATCAGCACCGTCGCCGATCATCGAGCACCCCGACGTAAACCGAACGCTCATGCTGATGTCGTCGAGCGTCGATGCCATGCGCATGCTGCTCTATTCCACAGCAGCCGCAATCGATCGAGCGCGCTTTCACACCAACCCAGACGAACGGTCTTCGTCGCTGGCGCGCGCTGACCTCCTCACCCCGCTCGCCAAAGCCTGGTGCACCGACGAAGGCGTCTCGAACGCCTCGCACGCGATCCAGGTCCTCGGCGGGGCCGGCTTCATCGAGGAGTCCGGCGTCGCCCAGCGATATCGGGACGCACGGATCGCCCCGATCTACGAAGGCACCAACGGGATCCAGGCGATCGATCTGGCGCTCCGGAAGGTGCGACGTGACCGCGGGCAAGCGCTCGGGGATCTCGTTGCTGAGCTCCGGATCCTGCTCGAAGCCATTGCACCTCTCAGCGTCGTGGCCTCGGACACGGCTTTGCTCGCGAGCGAAGCACTCGACGCCGTGTGCGAGGCGGCTGCGTGGCTGATCAGCGCCGACGAGGTCGATGCACTCGCCAGCGCCACGGCGTTCCTCGACTTGGTAGCCAGCACAGTCGCGGGCTGCCTGCTGGTCGCACCAATCTTGAAGGTCCACCAGTCGGGCGATGGCGAGAACGCCCGACTCGCCATCGCGCGGTGGCGCTTCTTCGTACTCCAGCGTCTCGCAGGTGCGGCATCGTCCGTGAGGAGCATCACTACGACCGCCGAGCTGTCGACCTCGCTCCTGCGGCTGTAGCGCCTTGAACTGGCGGGCGGTAGTCACCCGCCTCGCGTGTGCATCTCCAGGTGGCGGTCCCGTCGAAGGATCGACACTGGCACTGCGCTTCGATTCGCGCTCTCCAGTCTGATGACGGCGCCCTGGGCATCGCGACGTTGCCACGCGTCAGTCAGGATCCGACGAAGTTCTGCGCCTCCCGCCCCGTCGCGCAGTGGCGTGCGGAGATCGACACCGGCGCTCGCATAGAGGCAGTCGAACCACATCCCATCCGCGGTGAGCCGGCTCCGGTTGCAGGACGAGCAGAACGGCTGGCTCGTCGAGGCCACGATCCCGAAGATGGTGCCGTCCTGCATCCGGTACCGCCGGGCAGGAGCGCTGTCGTGCGGCAGGGGAGTGACCGGACCGCGACGAGTGCGGATCCGGTCAATCATCTCGTTCGCCGTCACCACCAGGTCCGGCCGCCATCGGGTGGCTCCGCCGACATCCATGTACTCGATGAAGCGCACCTCGATCCCCAACGTCCGGCCGAGGTCGAGCAGGTCGCAAAGCTCGTCATCGTTCGACCCGCGCACGACGACCGTGTCGACCTTCGTCTTTTCGAACCCCACCTCGACGGCCACGCGCAGCCCATGGAGCACCTGGTCGAGGTGGTCTCGCTGTGCGAGCACCTTGAACCGCTCGCGTCGCAACGTGTCCAAGCTCACGGTGACCCGACCAAGGCCCGCGCGATGAAGTGGTTCTGCATGCTGGGCAAGGAGCACGCCGTTGGTGGTCAGCGCCAGGTCGGTGATGGAGCCGTGGGATGCGATCGCAGCAACGAGATCGGGGAGCCCCCGCCGCAGCAGCGGCTCACCGCCAGTAAGACGAACCTTGTCGACGCCAACGGAGGTGAACGCTTCGATCAGCTGCATCAGCTCCTCGAAAGAGAGCAGATCCGAACGATCGAGCCAGAGGTACTCAGCCTCAGGCATGCAGTAGGTGCAGCGAAGGTTGCAGCGGTCGGTGACCGACACACGCAGGTCCCGCATCGGGCGAAGGAGCTCATCGAGGATCTCCTCCGACACGAGCGCACGGGCGCTGTCAGATTCGCCAAACACCGCGGCAGTCTACGGTCCGACCGATCGTGGGTCTGATCGTCGGATGGGGGCGGCGCTGCGTGGGCGGCCGCCCGCCGTTCGCTGCGTCGGCACGAGACCGGTCGTTCGCTCGCCTCGCAGTAGCAGGCTGACCTTGTGCTCCCAGCGTGACTGTCGCACCCGGGTCGCAGCTCACGATAGGAGCCAGAGATATTGGATCCGATGTGTCCGGCCTCGGCGAGGTGCCTGCATTGCCACCCCGAGTCGTTCGGCCACGCAGGGGTCTTGCGATCCATCAGACGCAGCTGAAGCCGACTGCGCCTGGTCACCGGGAGCGCCCGTAGTCGCTGCACGCGTGCGGATCGCGCGTCGGAAGGCGCGTTATCGGAGAGAGGAGGATCCGGCGCGTCGCTCCATAGCGCGCGATCGTTTCGGGATGGAGGAGCCCCTGCCCATCGACGGGCTCGACCTCGACGCATCGGAGCGAGAAGCAGCTGAGACTCTCCTCCGATGGCGTCTCCTCGCTGACCTGGATGTGATGTCCAGCACCCTCGCGGAGTTGCACTTCGGTGTCGTGTCCGAGCTCTACGGCGGAATGCCCGTCGACGGGTCCCCGATGGCAGCTGACATCGCTGAACACGGCGCGGCTGTCGTGGCCGAGGTCGGGCGCATCTGTGGCACGTGGCAGGTCGTCGGTTCGGACCAGCTCCGCGCGGTTGTGGCTGCACATAGCGCGGGGCTGATGGCGTTCGGAATCGGGCCTCTCCTCCGGTCGGTGCTCGAGCATGCGGTTCGCGTTGGCTGGGTGCTCGACGGAGCAAGCGGGCGAGACAAGGGCGCCCGTGCGTGGCTCGCGCTCGTCGTCGGCAATGGTGAGGATGCTGCAACGCACCGGAACAAGAACAGCCCGGTGTCGACCTTGGCGGGTGCTCCCGAACGTCTCCGGGGGCTTTGCGAGGTCAGCATCCCAGCGGCGTTTGGTGAAGTTCCTCTGACGAAGGGGCAGACGAAGGACTGGTCTCTCTGCCGGGGCGAGATTTGTTGCTCGTTGGAAACCCCACGGTCCCTCGAGCCCGGATCCATTGGTCCGACCTCGTCGTCGGGACCCTCCTACGCGGATGAGCCGGCAAGCGAGCTACGTCGACGGGCTCTGGGATGGCCGACGGATTCGCGACTGGATTCCGGATGTGGTCGCTGACCTGGTCGCCGCGGTCCAGCCGGCGCGGGTAATCGTGTTCGGCTCGGTCGCCCGCGGGGAAGACAGCGGTGACAGCGACTTGGACCTCCTCGTGCTGGTGGAGGACCTGACCGCCAAGGACCGGCGACGTCTGATGTCCGCGATCCGCCGCGCCATCGGTGCACCGATTCCGATCGACATCCTGGTCGCGAGCGTGTCGGAGTACGAGGCCGGCAAGGACGTGAACGGCTCGCCGTATTACTGGCCCGCGAGGGAGGGCCGAGTCGTCCATGAGCGACCCACCGCCTGAGGTACGCAGCGCGTCACGCTGGCGCCGCGAGGCGGGCATCCGCCTGCCCTGACCCGACCGGACGCCGAGCGTCCAGCGTCCACCGATCGAGCCGGGCCTTGCGCCCGGCTCGATCGCGGCTCAACGAGGGAGCGGTCGGCCCACTTCGCCAGAAACGAGAACGTGTTCTAGTTTCGTGGCGTGGAGCTGGACGAGGTCAAGGCCAAGTACGAGCGCGAGCGGCAGAAGCGCCTTCGGGACGAAGGTCTCAACCAGTACCAGGAGCTGGGCGACCACGACCTCGATCGGGATCCCTGGGCCGACCCGGACTTCTCGCGGGAGGCGGTCGACCTCGCCACCGACGTCGTCATCCTGGGTGGTGGATTCGCGGGGCTCCTCGCCGCGGTGAACCTGCTCCGCCGGGGGATCACCGACTTCCGGATCATCGAGAAGGGTGCTGACTTCGGCGGCACCTGGTACTGGAACCGCTACCCGGGCTGCATGTGCGACGTCGAGTCGTACATCTACCTTCCATTCCTGGAAGAGACCGGGTACATGCCGACCGAGCGCTACGCCAGCGCGTCGGAGATCTTCGCCCACTGCCAGCGGATCGGTCACCGGTTCGGGCTCGATGAGCGAGCGCTGTTCCAGACCGAGATCGAAGCGCTCGTCTGGGACGACGAGGCGGCGCGTTGGGACCTCACCAGCACCCGGGGCGATCGCATCCGTACGCGGTTCTTCATCGCGGCCGGGGGATTGATGCACAAGGCCAAGCTCCCGGGCATCGAGGGGATCGAGCGGTTCCGCGGCACGGCGTTCCACACGTCGCGCTGGGACTACGGGTACACCGGCGGGAGCCCCACCGAACCGATGGACCGATTGGCCGACAAGGTCGTCGGCGTCATCGGCACCGGCGCCACCGCGATCCAGGTGG
>JALYWQ010000288.1 GCA_030852625.1 Actinomycetota bacterium | reverse complement strand
ACCCTGGCCTGCGGCACGGGGGCCTGCGCCGTGGCGGCTGCGGCCCACGACTGGGGCCTCGTCGGCATGCGCAGCACGATCGCCATGCCCGGTGGCCCGGTGGAGATCGAGCTCGGCGACCCGGTGCTGCTCACCGGTGACGCCACGTGGGTGGCCGACGTCGTCACCCCCGACCCGTGAGGTTCGCTGCTTGTCGCTGATCGAACGCGCCATCCGGGAGAAGATCGTCCTCGTCGGCGTCACCCTCCCGCCCGCCACCATCGACGACACCGAAGCCGGCCTCGACGAGCTGTCGCGCCTCATCGACACCGCCGGCGCCGAGGAGGTGGGCCGGATCACCCAGCGCCGCCACGCCCCCGACCCGCCCACCTACGTGGGCAAGGGCAAGGCCGAGGAGCTCCGCGAGATCGCGCTGGAGACCGACTGCGACACGGTGGTGTTCGACAACGAGCTCACGCCGGCCCAGCAGCGCAACCTCGAGAAGCTGCTCGGCCGGACGGCCATCGACCGCACCGCGGTGATCCTCGACATCTTCGCCCAGAACGCCCACAGCCAGGAGGGCAAGGCCCAGGTCGAACTGGCCCTGCTCCGCTACAACCTCCCGCGCATCCGCGGCCGAGGCACGGCACTGTCGCAGCAGGGCGGCGGCATGAGCGCCGGTGGTGCCCGCATCGGCACGCGTGGCCCAGGTGAGACCCAGCTCGAGGTCGACCGTCGGCGGATCCAGCAGCGGATCCACAAGCTCGAGGCCGAACTGCGGGAGATCGACAAGCACCGCACCACGCAGCGCAAGGCCCAGGGCCGTAGCCGGGTGCAGCGCGTCGCCATCGTCGGGTACACGAACGCCGGCAAGTCCACCCTGCTCAACCGGCTCACCGAAGCGGGGGTGCTGGTGGAGGACCGTCTCTTCGCAACCCTCGACGCCACCACCCGGCGCCTCGACCTCCCCGGCGGCGAAGCCGTGCTGCTCACCGACACCGTCGGCTTCATCCGCAAGCTGCCCCACCAGCTGGTGGAGGCCTTCAAGTCCACCATGGCGGTGGCCGCCGAAGCCGACCTCCTCGTCCACGTGGTCGACGCGTCGGCCCACGACCCCGACGGGAACATGGAGGCGGTGTGGAAGGTGCTGCGCGAGATCGGCGCCGACACCGTCCCCGAGGTGATCGCCTTCAACAAGGCCGATCTGGCGCCGGAGAACACCAAGCGGCTGGTGGCGAAGTACGACCGGTCGGTGGGGTTCAGCGCCGTGAGCGGTGACGGCGTCGACGAGCTGCTCCGCACCGTCGCCGACCGGCTTCGCGACCTCACCCAGATCGTGGACCTGGTCGTCCCATACGACCGCGGCGACGTGCTCGCCGCCATCCACCGTGAAGGCGAGGTGCTCGGCCAGGAGTCGAGCGACGACGCCATGCGCCTCCGGGTGCGGTTCGACGAGGGGTCGCTCGGCCAGTTCACCGAGTTCGTCGTCGTATGACGGCCGGCTTCGTCCCGCCGCCGTACCCCTACGACCGGCTCGACGAGCTGAAGGCGTCGTCGGCCACGACCTTCGACGAGCTCGTCGACCTCTCCATCGGCACACCCTGCGACCCGCCACCGAAGGCCGTGCTCGACGCCCTGGCCCACTCCGGAGCGGAGCGGGGCTATCCGGCCTCGATCGGGTCGGTCGCCTACCGCGAGGCCGCCGCCGGTTGGATGGCCCGTCGCCTCGGTGTGTCGGTCCCCGCCGAGGCCCTGGCGGCCTGCGTCGGCACGAAGGAGCTGGTGGCCGGGATGCCGCAGTGGCTCCGGCTGCGCACCCCCGACCGCGACACGGTGCTCTACCCGGAGATCAGCTATCCCACCTACGCGATGGGGGCCACCCTCGCCGGCGCCCGGGCCGTGCCGTACACGTCGCTCGAGTCGATCGCCGAGGACGACGCCGCCCGCGCGCTGTGCCTTTGGACCAACGTCCCCGCCAACCCCACCGGCGACCTGGCCGACCTCGGCGCCGCCGCCGCGTGGGGCCGGGCC
>JALYWQ010000261.1 GCA_030852625.1 Actinomycetota bacterium | reverse complement strand
CAGCGGCCCGAACACGAGGAGGGTGACGAGGGCCAGCTGCCACGAGTAGGCCACCATCACCGACAACGTGGTGACGATGAGCACGGTGTCGACGATCCACGCCACCGCACCCCACTCGGTGAACTGGGCGAGGGTCTCCACGTCGCTCGTCACCCGGGACACGAGGGCGCCCCGGCGAGTGTCGACGTGCTCGGCCATCGACAGCTCATGGATGTGGGTGAACGTGCGCACCCGCAGCCCGAGCAGGCTGGCCTCGGCGGCCCGGATGAGGCGGAGGAACGTGCCTCGGCCAACGAAGTAGAGCAGCAGGATGAGCACCGCGGCGGCCCCGCAGGTGACGGCCACGAAGCCGGGCCGGTAGCCGTCGTCGCCGAGCACGCCCCGGTCGAGGATCTGCTGGATGAGCACCGGTACGGCCAGCTTGCCGATGGCGGTGACGACGGCCAGCACCGCGGTGAGGGCCACGCCCTGCCGCAGCTCAGGCGTGACGGCCAGGCCCCGGCGGAGCACCTCGACGGCGCCGGCCGCTTCGAGCTCCTCCTCCAGCTGGGCCACGAGGGCGGCGTCGTGGGGGAGCGCTCGGTCGTGGTCGCTGGAGCCGGGCGGCGCCGCGGTGGCGACGTACTCGGCGGCGGCGTCGTGGTCGTCGAGGACCACGCCGTCCTGCGGCTCGGAACCCGAGGAACCGGAAGGCGGCGGTGCGCTCACGCGGCGTCCTGTTCGTAGGCCCGCACGAGGGCGGCGTAGGCCGGCACCTCGAGCAGCTCGCGGTGGGTGCCGGCGGCGACGATGCGACCGTCGTCGAGGAGCAGCACCCGGTCGGCCAGCGCGATGGTCGACACCCGGTGGGCCACCACGAGCGTCGTGGCCGACGTGGAGCCCCGCAGCCCGGCGAGGATGGCCTGCTCGACGCGCGGGTCGACGGCGCTGGTGGCATCGTCGAGCAACAGCAGGCGCGGCGCTTGCAGCAGGGCCCGGGCCAGCGCCAGCCGCTGCCGCTGGCCGCCGGAGAGGGTGACGCCCCGCTCGCCGATCACCTCGTCGAGCCCGTGGGGCAACCGGCGCACGAACGTGCTGGCCCGGGCGATGTCGAGGGCCGCCCACAGGTCGTCGTCGCTGCGCTCCCGGCCGAGCAGGAGGTTCTCCCGGATGGAGTCGGCGAAGAGGAAGGTCTCCTGGAACACGAGCGAGGTGACCTGCGGCAGCGACGCCGGGTCGAGCGAGCTCACCGGCACCCCGCCGAAGCGGATCTCGCCGGAGGTGGGGGCGTCGAGGTGGGCGAGCAGGTAGCAGAGGGTGGACTTGCCGCTGCCGGTGGAGCCCACCAGCGCCACGACCTCGCCCTCCTCGAGGCGGGCGGTGACGCCCGACAGCACGGGCTCGCCGTCGGCGTAGGTGTACGACACGTCGTCGAGCTCGATGACGAGCGGCCCGTCGGGCAGCGCCACCGGCGACTCGGGCCCGGCCCGCAGCGGCGCCGACAGCACGCCGGTGATCCGGTCGTGGGCCACGACGGCGCGGGGCAGCTCCTCGAGCAGGAAGCCGACGATGCGGAACGGGAAGGCCAGGATGAGGAACAGCGACATGGCCTGCACCAGCTCGCCGGTGGTGAGGTCGCCGGTCGACACCCGCCAGGCACCGAGCCACAGCAGCGCCACGGTGCCGAGGTTGGGCAGGGCGTCGAGGGCCGGCTCGAAGCTGCCCCGCAGCCGGCCCACCTCGAGGCGGGCCTGGCGCAGCGCGTCGGCGGCGTGGCGCATGCGGCCGATCTCCTGGTCGTGGAGCCCGAGGGTCTTCACGATGAGGACGCCCTCGAAGCTCTCGTGGGCCACCGCCGACACCTCGCCGACGCGGGCCTGGGCCTTGGCCGCCGGTCGCTCCACCCGCCGGGTGTAGAAGTTGTTGAGCAGGGCCAGGCCGGGGAAGAGCGCGACGGCGACGACGAGCAGCACCCAGTCGACGGTGGCCAGCTGCACCATCGACACCACGATGATCACGACCACGCCGAGCGAGAACGGCAGCGGCTGCATGGCCATGGTGGCCCGCTCGGAGTCGGCGTCGGCGTGGGCGAGGAGCTCGCCGGCGGGGTGCTGGTCGAACCATCGGATGGGCACGCCGAGGTACCGGTCGGTGACCCGGGTGAACCAGTGCACCTGCATGCGCCGCTGGGCCATCTGCCCGAAGTACCGGCGGAGGACCACGCCGACCATCCGCAGCAGCGACGCGATCACGATGGCGGCGGCGCCGATGGCGATGGTGCCCCGCGACACCCCGCCGTCGAAGGCGGGGTCGAGCACGTCGTCGGTGACGCGTCCGAGCACGACGGTGCCGGCCACCGCCACCACGCCGAAGATGGCGGCGCCGATCACCGAGATGGTGAACGGGCCCCGCTGGGCCTTGGCCGACATCCACAGCAGGGCGAAGCCCCGCCGGAGCAGCCGGGCGTCGGACGCCGTGGTCATGCGCCCCGCCACAGCTGGTGAGGGGTGCGGTCCCGCGGGCCCGTGAAGGGGAGCGACACCCAGGAACCGTCGGCGGCCGAGGCGTAGGCCGCGCAGGTCACGTCGAGCACGGCCTGACCGAACGCCGCGCCGAGCAGGGGCGTCCCTCCGGTGGCCACGTCGGCCGCGAACGAGCGCATCTGATCGAGGTACCCGAGCTCCTGGAGCGACGCCGGGACGCCGTCCTCCAGCGCGGGCAGCTGCACCTCGGTGCCGCTGACCTCCACCCGCACCTCCGGCAGCAGCTCGAGGCGCACGATGCCCGTGGGGCACGCAACCTGGGCGTCCCACACCACGTCGTCGTCGTTCCGCCAGCTGACCACGAGGTGGGCCTGGGCGCCGGAGTCGAAGCGCAGGGTGACGTCGGCGTGCTCGTCGACCTCGTGGTCGTCGGCCCCCTCGAGGCGGGCCAGCACCTCGGTGGGCCGGGCCGGGGCCGCGAAGAGGAGGGCCAGGGCGATCGGGTGGGCGCCGAGGTCGAACAGCACGCCGCCGCCCCAGCTCGGCAGGAGGAAGTCGCCCCAGGTGGGCCGGGGCTGGAGGGCCCGCAGCTCGAGGTGGTCGATCCCCACGAGCAACTGGGCCTGCTCGAGGGCCTCCTGTACAGCGGGGGCGTGCACGAGGTTCTCGGCGTAGGCCAGGCGCCCGCCCCGTTCGGCCGCCGCCACCAGGCGATCGCCGGCGGCGAGCGTGGTGCACAGCGGCTTCTCCACCAGTACCGGCACCCCGGCGTCCATCAGCCGGAGGGCCAGCGGCTCGTGGTGGGCCGGCGGGGTGGCGATCATCACGGCGTCGGTGCCGGCGGGCAGCTGGTCGTAGGTGGTGGCCGGCACGCCGAGGCGCTGGGCGGCCGACGCGGCCCGCTCCGGCGACCGGGACGCGACCGCGCCGACCGACAGCTCGGGGATGCGCTGGATGGCCTCGAGGTGGACGCTGGCGATCATCCCCGCACCGGCGAAGGCGATCGACGTGGTGGCTTCGGGCGACACGCTCAGGTGTCGCGGAGCGCGGCGACCACCGGCGCCAGGGCGTCCATCGTCCCGTCCTGGAAGACGAAGTACGACACGTCCCAACGCTCGCGGCGGTACTGCAGGCTCTCGCAGATCTCTTCCACGGTGCCGATGCACGCGTGGGGGTAGGTCTCGAGCTCGCTGGCGTCGAGCCCGAAGAGGGGGGCCATCATCTCAGCCGTGCCCTGCCGGTCGTCGGTGACGATGCCGGCGAACTGGAGCATGTTGAGCTCGAGGTCGGCGTAGCGATCGCCGGCCGCCTCCTTGACCCAGGCGATCTTCTTGTCGGTCTCCTCGGCCGCGCCGTTCTGGGCCGCAGCCTGGTCGACCTGGCCGCTGTGGATCGACGGGTTGATGCCGACGATGTCGGCCTCCCGTGCCGCGATCGACAGCACCCGCTTGGCCCCGCCGCCGATGAGGAACGGGGGACCGGGGCGCTGCACCGGCTTGGGCATCGAGTCGAGCTCGGTGATCTGGTAGTGATCGCCAGAGAAGGAGAAGGGCCCGTCGGCGAAGCAGCCCTTGAGCACGGCGATGCCCTCCTCCATGCGGCTCACCCGCACGCCGGGAGCGTCCATCGGGATGCCCGACTGGTCGTAGTCGGACCT
>JALYWQ010000241.1 GCA_030852625.1 Actinomycetota bacterium | reverse complement strand
CGGTAGCCCTCGCAGAGCTTGATGCCGGCGATCTTGGCCAGCGCGTAGCTCTCGTTGGTGGGCTCGAGGGGGCCGGTGAGGAGGGCGTCCTCGGGGATCGGCTGGGGCGCCTCACGGGGGTAGATGCACGAGCTGCCGAGGTAGAGGAGCTTGCGGGTGCCGGCGTTCTTGGCCGCGTCGACCACGGTGGCGTGGATCATCATGTTGTCGTAGAGGAACTCCGCCGGCCGGGTGGAGTTGGCCATGATCCCGCCGACGGTGCCGGCCACGAGGAACACGTAGTCGGGCCGGTGCTCGGCGAACCAGCGGTTCACGGCGGCCTGGTCCCGGAGGTCGAGCTCGTCGCGGGTGGCGGTGAGGAGCCCGTTGTCGGCGGTGTGGCCGGCGGCCTCGAGGCGGCGCGTGATGGCACCGCCGACCAGGCCGCGGTGCCCGGCCACGAAGATGCGCGCGTTGGTGTCCACCGCTCGGGGAGCCTACCGGCCGAGGCGGTGACCTCGGCGGGGCTAGCGGCTGGGCGGGCGGAAGCCCTGCTCGGCGTAGTAGCCGTCCGGCGTGTGGCCGGTGTAGGCCTCCACCGCGAGCGTCGACAGCTCGACACGACGGTCGCTGCGGGCATCGTCGGAGCGGCGGGTGCGGTGGAACGAGAGCATGGGTTGAACCTACGAACGCCACGGGCGTCTGCCCATAGGTCGTTGGGACCATTGTGGGGGTCCGATCGGGCTGGTCCGTGTCCGGAACGCGAACTGGGGGCCAACGTCGCCGGAATGTCCGGGGTGGCCGAGTCCGGTTCAGTCGAGCTCGGCGGCGACCATCTCGGCGATGGCCCGGTAGCCCTCGGCGGTGGGGTGGGCCCGGCCCGACGACAGCGTGATGACCTCGTTGACCCACGGGTCGTCGGTGCAGAGCTCGTGGCCGTCGAGGGCCTCGAACACGTCGAGGAAGGCCACGTCGTCCACGTCGGTGGCGTCCACGGCGTCGATGATGGCGGCGCCGATCTGCTCCACGATCGAGGCCGTCGCGGTCTGCTCCTCGGCCGACAGCCACCGGCAGCCGTCGGCCCCTTCGCCCGGAGCCGGGGTGAGGCGGGGGTAGCCCACGTGCACGATCCGCGCCCGGGGGTAGGCGGCCCGGACGGCCGGGTACACCTCGTCGGCCAGCTCGTCGGTGAGGGCCTCGAGCTTGTCCTGGAAGTCGTCGCTCTCGGGGACGCCGCTGCAGTCGACGATGACGCAGCGGAGCACCAGCTCGCTGAAGCCGGCGTCGTTGCCGCCGATGGTCACCGTCACGAGGCCCACCTCGTCGTCGGCCTCGTCGGCGGCGGGGATCTGCGGGTCGAGCCGTCCCCTCGGGCCGAGGAGGTGGGGCACCTTGGCGCCACCACAGGCCCGGAAGTCCACGAGGTCGATGCTGTCCACGAGCTCGTCGAGCATCACCGGCCACGACTTGGTGGAGCGCTCGCAGTCGCCGCTGATGGCGTCGTAGGGCTGGGCGCCCACGCCTGCCGCGAAGGAGTCGCCCATCGCCACGTAGCCGGGCGGGCGGGGCTCGGTGGTGGCGGTGGTCCCGTCGGCGCCGTCGTCACCACTGCACGCGCTCGCCACCGCCAGCGCGGCGGTCAGTGCGAGCACGATCCACCGCGGCATGCGGCGAACCTACCCGCCGGTCTCCTGGTCGGTGCCGCGGAGGCGGGCGTCCACCGACGACAGCACGTCGTCGCGGAAGGCCTCCGACACCCGCCCGTCGGCGGAGGAGAAGTTCACCGTCACCACGGCCCGGCCCCGGGCCAGCACCACCGATTCCACGAACGCGGCTCCGGCGTCCGACCGGGCCTCGATCACCCAGGACCCGGCGTAGGTGGCCAGGCCGGTGAGGGCGGTGCGATCGAGCGTGGCCGTCACCGGTCCCTCCCCCACCGACGCCTGCACGGCCTGGCGCACGCAGTCGAGGAAGCCGTCGCCGCCGAAGGCCTCGGCGTTGGCCGAGCCGGCGTCGGCATCCGCGGTGAGGGCCACGGTGGACGACACCTCGAGGCCCGGCTCGTCGTTGCCGAAGGCGTCGCCCTGGGCCTGGAACACGTAGGGCGCGGGGAGCGTCGCCAGGCAGGGGTCGTCGGTGGCGGCGGCGTCGATCACCCCGCCGAGGGCCCGCTGCTCGAACCCGGCGGGCAGGTCGTCGACCGAGAGGGCCAGCGCCCCGGCGAGGGTGGTGTCGGGCACGGCCACGCCGCCCCCGTCGCCCTCGGCGGTGGTGGTCGTGGTGGTCGTGGCGTCGCCGCCGTCGTCATCGCCCCCGCCGGTGAGCAGCACCACCGCGCCGACGATCAGCAGGGCGAGCACCACCAGCGCGGCCACGAGTCGGGTGCGGTTCGGCGAGGACGCCCGCTGCTCGGGTGGGGGCGACGGCGAGGGATCGGCGTGCGGAGGGGCCTCGCCGTTGCCGGCGGTGGTGGGGGCGGTGTCGGTGGGGGTGGCGTTGGTGCTGGTGTCGGTCGAGGTGAGCATCCCGCCGGCGCCCATCACGACCACCCCGCTGCGTGCGAGCCAGTCGGCGCCCCAGGCCTCGGTGGCCGCACTTGCGAGGGC
>JALYWQ010000197.1 GCA_030852625.1 Actinomycetota bacterium | reverse complement strand
CCGTGGGTGGCGCTGCAGGTCCGCACCCGACGCCTCGCCTCCACGCTCAACATGGGTTGGCGGCACCGCGTGAGCGCGCTCCTCGTGGTGGCCCTCCTGGCGCTGCTGATCGTCGGCCCGCGCTGGATCGTGCTCCCGCTCGCCGGTGGGCTGCTCGTCACCAACGCCGGGCTCTACCGGCTGCTCGTCGGGCGGCTCGGTGTGGTGCGCGGGATGGGTGCCGTGGGGCTGCACTGGCTGCACCACCTGGTTGCGATCGCTGCGGTGCCCGCCGGTGTGGCCTCGGCGCTCCTCGGCGCGGTGGTCCGCCGGGACCTCCCGCCGGCGTCGACAACGGCGGCGGCCCCGGCTGACGTCGTGGCGTCGTGACCGCAGCGTTGCGCATCGGCATCGTCGGGTGCGGTCGCCTGGCCGAGCTGGGCTACGTCCCCGCACTGAGCGACCTTCCGGGCGTGCAGGTCGTGGCCGTCGCCGATCCCGACGCCGAGCGGCGATCCGTCGTGGCCGGCTCGTTGGCGGGCTCGCCGGACCGTGCGCCCGTCGCCCAGTACGACGATGCGCACGCCCTGGTGACCGGCTCGGCCGTCGACGGCGTCGTGATCGCATCGCCGGTCGCCGCTCACCTCGCCGACGCCGGGGCCGCCGCTGCCGCCGGTGTGGTCGCACTGCTCGAGAAGCCACCCGCCCCCGACGCCGCCGGCGCCGCCGAATTGCTCGCCCTGTCGCCACGACCCTTCCTGGGATTCAACCGACGGTTCGATGCCGGCGCGCAGGCCGCTCGCGGCGCGGCCCGGGACGGCGGTGAGCTCTCGATGACCCTGCGGCTGCACTACCGGCGGGCCGCCTGGGCCCCCCACCGGGTCCGGGACGACGTCCTCCTCGACCTCGGTCCCCACCTGGTCGACTGGGCACAGTGGATCAGCGGCCGGGCGGTCACCGCGGCGCGCTGTCCCGTGTTGACCGGGGAACGGGCCGAGGTCCACCTCACCCTCGACGGTGCGACGGCGGTGATCGACGTCGCCGCCGACCGGCCCCACCAGGAGGTCGTCGAGGTGCGCGACGCCAGCGGGGGCTTGCTCCACCGGCACCGCCTCGGCGGCATCGTTGATGGCGTGCGGGCCCGTCTCCTCCGAGGCGGTCGCCCCGACGCGCTCGTCACCACCCTCCGGGCCGAGCTCCAGGCCTACGCCCACGCCCTCCGCACCGGGGAGGCCGACCAGCTCGGCTCCGTGGCCGACGGCGTGGCCGTGATGTCGGTGCTCGACGCGGCCCGGACCAGCGCCGCGGCCGGCGGTTCCTCCACCCCCGTCCTCCCTCCCGTCCTCCCCCCCGACCACTAGGGACGTTGATGCTCACCATCCTCCAGTTCGACGCGGCCAGTGCCCGCCTCCTCGATCGCCTCCTCGGCGACGGGCGACTGCCCACCCTCGCGGCGCTGCGGGAGCGGGGCACGTGGCTCGACCTCGACGCGCCGGCCACCCAGTTCGCAGCAGGCGCGCAGCACACCCTCTACAGCGGCACCCCCCTCGAGGACCACGGGCTCTTCTATCCGTTCCAGTGGTCGGCGGCCGAGCAGCGGGCCCGGTACATGGGCGACCTGCACGCGCCGACGCCGGTGTGGGAGCAGCTGGCGCCGACGGGACGGCGCACGCTGGCCATCGACCCCTACGAGAGCCGGGCGCCGTCGATCGACCCGCCCGGCACGCTGGTGTGCGGCTGGCAGCTGCACGATCGCGTCGTCCTGCGGAAGTGGGATCGTCCGGCCGGGACGCACCGGCGGCTGCAGTCGGCGTTCGGCAAGCCGTCGCCCGTCGACGAGGTGTTCGGCCGCCACAGCGTCCCCGAGATGCTCGGGTTGCGGCGGCGGCTGCTCGGCGCGCCCGGTCGGGTGGCCGACGCCACGCTCCTCCTGATGGGTGAAGGCGAGTACGACCTGGCGTGGTGCACGTTCTGCGCCGCCCACGTGGCCGGCCACCAGTTCTGGGACCTGTCGCAGCTCGACGCCGATCGTCTCGACCCGTCGAGCGAAGGGCTCCTCGCCAGCGCGCTGGAGGACACCTACATCGCGGTCGACGCCGCGATCGGCCGGATCGTCGACGCCCTCCCTCCGGGATCCGATCTGATGGTGATCTCGCCGGTCGGCATGGACGTCAACACCAGCCGGGCCGACCTGCTCCCCGAGATGCTGCGGTGCATCCTCGAGCCCGGCTACCGCGCCGAGGACGCACCGAGCGGTTCGATCTGGAAGCTCCGCGCCGCCCTGCCGAGCGGGCTGCGGGCCAAGGTCGCTGGCGCGCTGCCGGAGAAGGTGGCCCTCGACCTCACGGCCCGCCTCGAGCTCCGAGGCATCGACTGGAGCCGCACCCGCGCCTTCGCCCATCCGGCCGAGAACCAGGGCTACGTCCGGCTCAACCTCAAAGGTCGCGAGCGGGACGGGATCGTGGATCCGGCCGCGGCACCGGCCCTGCTCGACGAGCTGGCCGACGGCATCCGCTCGTTCACGAGCCTCGACGGCACGCCGGCGGTCAAGGACGTGCAGCGGGTGGCCGACCGCTTCGGGTCGGGCTCGTACTCCCACCAGCTGCCCGACCTCATCGTCCACTGGGTCGACACTCCGGCGACGACGCTCGAGGGCCTGCGGTCCGAGCGCTACGGCACCGTCCGCCGTCACGGCGTCGGCAGCGGCCGATCCGGCAACCACACCGAGGGCGACGCCTGGGCCCTCCTCGTCCCCGGCTCCAGCCAGGTCGCCAAGCTCGACCGTCCACCGAAGCTCGAAGACGTAGCCGCCACCGCGCTGGCGCTCGCAGGAGGCGACCCCAGCACCACAGCAGGCCAACCCCTCCTGATCAGGTAACCAGTTCAGCCCGCCAGTCTGTGCTCTCGGGGGCCGCTCGCCTCTGTGGCGTGCATATGCTCACTCCGGCCGGAGACTCGGGGAATCAATGGGGCGCATTGTTCAGATGGCTTGCGTGACCGCGCTGTTGGTCGGCGCCGGGTGCTCGGACGCATCGGTCTCCCGCCGGGAGTTCGGCGATGGCCTAGCGATCGAAGTTCCTTCAGGGTGGGCGTGGTCCACGGACCCACTGGTTCGCGGCTCATCGGAAGTCATCTGGCTGGCAACCTCCGAGGTCGAACCTGGCGAGTCTCCGACGTGTCCTGGGTTTCCCGCCGAGGCCGTCAGTCGATTGCCATCCGATGGGGCACTACTGAGTCTCAGCGAATCCAACCTCGGCACCGATCCGCGTGAGCGCACGCAGGACCTTCGTGAACAGCTCGGAGCACAGGATGCGCGGATGGAGCGCCTCCGGTCCTGTGTCCCCGGGGCGCGGCACGTGGAGCTGCGTTCGTTCTGCTTCGTGGATGGCGACCGGGTGTTCTGTGTGAACGCGATCCTCGGCACCTCGGCCTCAACCGACACCACAGACGCGATGTGGGAGGCCCTCAACTCATTCTCGGTGTCCTAGCAAAGCCGCGAGCCGCGTCGCATAGCCGCCAGAATGGGCTGCGGCCTCGCGACTCGGGCAAGACGCGAACGTGTCGAATCCGTCGCGAGTTCGAAAGGTCAAGGGCGCGAATGATGCGGCGGCGGGGTGCACCGCGATCGTCGTAGGCGGCGGTGTCATCGGTGGTGGTCGCAGGAATCGGGGTGGAAGCGGCACGCCCGGCGTGCAATTGCCACA
>JALYWQ010000194.1 GCA_030852625.1 Actinomycetota bacterium | reverse complement strand
CCCCTGCTGCTCGCGCACCACGACGTCTTCGCTCACCAGTTCCTCCGCACGATCGATGTTTCACGACGTGACCGCCGTGAGTCCTGGCACCTGACTACTCGCGACCAACGATCACCGTCGAACCCGTGCAGCTCGCAGGTCGGGTGGCCGTTTGCCTGGTCCTCCCTAGGGGTAGTCGGCGGGGCAACGGTTCGTCCCGTCGCCGCCACCGGCGACCTGGCCACCACGGAGGTCCCGCCGCATGACCGAGCTCCGACAGGCCACGATCCACTGCGCCGCCGGCGGGGATCGCCTCGACCGATGAGCTCCGGCGCATTCGCACTCGGCGCGCTGGGCGGCATCTGCTTCGCCGTGCTGGTGTTCCTGCTGTTCTCGATGCTGCGGTCGATCCGAGACGAACGAACGCCGGGTCGGAGCGTGTGGCGCGAGTTCGGCCTCACCATCGTGCTGCTCGTGCTGTTCCTCACCTCGTGGGTCGGCCAGGGGGTGGCGCAGTGGCAGGTGTACACCGACGAGCAGGCCGAGCACGGCGAGGAGACGGCGGCCGGCGACTTCCTGGCCGAGTTCTTCTCCGCCACGCTCGAGAACTGGCAGTCGGAGTTCCTGCAGCTGTTCAGCTTCGTGGCGCTGGCCGCGTTGTACATCCACAAGGGCAGCGGCGAGTCCAAGGACGGCGAAGAGAAGATCGAAGCCTCGCTCCGCCGTCTCGAGGAGCACTTCGGGACCTTGCCCGTCGCACCGGCGCCGACCGGTGCCGAATGGCAGCTGCCGGACACCCCGCTACAGGTGGAGGACCGACCGTGAGCCTCTTCGTCGTCATCTGCGTGCTCGTCGCCGCCGGCCTGCTCCTCCTCCGGGTCCTCACCATCGGCCAGTCGGGCCGGCGTCGGAACGACGTCGACGTCACGGACACGCAACCGAAGCCGCCGGCCCACCCCGACCGACCGATCCCCGGCAGCTCGACCGATCGGGAACGGCACGGCAAGCCCTGACCGGGGGTCGGGAGTAGAACGGCGCGGTGGAGGAACCCGAAGCGGACCCCCGTCGCGCGGTGCACGCCGAGCGGGAGCCGTTGGCCGCCCAGGTCGTGCAGCTCGAGGCGGTGTTCCGCGAGATCGTGGAGTCCTCCGAGCTGGTGGCCACCGACGACGAGCACGACCCCGAAGGTCACACCATCGCTTTCGAGCGCCAGCAGGTCGCTGCGCTCCTGCGGGACGCCCGCCTCCGCCTCGCCGCGCTCGACGCCGCACTGGAGCGGATCGACCAAGGCACGTACGGGATGTGCGTCGCCTGCGGCGCGCCCATCGGGGACGAACGCCTCAACGCGCTACCCGACGCGACGCAGTGCATCGACTGTGCGCGGATGGTGGGTCGGTGACCCCGCTCCTTCACCCCATCGGGAAGTAGGCGGCCAGCGCGGCGATCGTCGTGGGGGCGCTGGTGTGGTGGACGAACACGCCGCCGACCTCCTCCCAGAGGTGGCGGTGCTTCAGCAGGTCGTCGACGAGCACGTCGCCTTCCTTGGCGTGGTTCCGCTTGTCGCGGGCCATCGTCGTGATGATCTTCGTGCCGGGGAAGTGCTGCGCAGCCCAGCGCACCTTCTGGTCGGCGGCCCAGCCACCGAGGGGCAGCCCGGTGAGGATGATCGGGTCGAGGTGGCGCACGGCCTCGAACAGCTCCATGGCGTCGGGCATCAGCGGGAGCGAGAAGTAGAAGTCGGGTGCGGCCGCCAGCTTCTGCCAGAAGCGGCGGGGCCCGTGGCGGTCCTGGAACTCCGTGGGTGGGAGGCCGAGGACCGCGACCGCTCCGGCGTCGAAGTCGGCGAGCACGCCGTCGCAGTCGAGGTAGAGCTGCCGCACGACGTCAGCGGAACCGGGCTGGGATCAGCGTGAGCGCGATGGGTTGCTCGAACGGTTCCCAGCCGTGCTCGGCGATCACGTCGTTGCTCTCCTTGGCCCTCCGGCCCGCCGCCAGCGACCAGGTGACGTGGTACGTGCTCCCACCGGGTCGATCGGTGGTGCCGCTGATGGCGACGACCATGGCCTCGACACCCTCCCCGTCGTCGGCCCGACCCACGATCTCGCCTTCGGTCTCCTCCGGCAGCGGGGCGTCGTGGGCCGCCCGTGCTGCGAGGGTGACGTGGTCGGCCACGACCTCGCCGTACACGGCCGGGAACCGTTCGAGCAGCTCCTCGCGCTGGGCGCGATCGAGCTTCCAGCCGATCACGTCACGCCCATCGCCCTTGCGGAGCACAGCTTCGGCGGCGGAAGGAGCCATCGACTCAACGTACGTCGCGTCGTGGACGGCAGGCGAGCGACGCTCGGGCGTCTCAGGCGGGCGCGACCCCTCGGATGATGATCACGTCTTCGTGCGTCGCGTTCGCAGGCACGTTGCCGGCCGCCTGCTGCGCCCGCATCAGCGGGCCCAGCGGACCTCGCTCGCGACGGATCACGCCCACGTCGACGAGCCCTGACCGGCGCAGACGGCCGATGGTGGCTTCCTCGCCGATGAGCGACGAGTGCACGAGGAGCACCGCGCCACCGGGGGTCAGGTGGGCAGCGGCATGGTCGCAGAGGTCGTCGAGCACGAGCCGGCCGTCATGGCCCGCCTCCCACGCTCGAGAGGCTCCTCGAGTGGGCACGCCGTCCCGCGGGGAGGGGACGTAGGGCGGGTTGCTCACGATGAGGTCGAACCGGCGACCCTGCACCGGTTCGAACAAACGCCCGCGAACTGCCCGCACCCGCAGGCCATGCCGCCTCGCGTTGATGCGGACGGTGAGGACGGCTCGCCGCGACACGTCCACGGCGGTCACCTTCGCGCCGGTGCGGGCCGCGGCGAGGGCCAGCACCCCGCTGCCGGTGCACAGGTCGAGCACCTCCGACCCTGGTCCCACCGGTTCGTCACCGATGGCGTCGGCGAGCATCCACGAATCGGAGATGGGCGTGAACACGCCCGGAAGGGTGATCAGGTCCACGTCCGGTCCTTTCCTGGGTGGGTCGTCCCCGCCGG
>JALYWQ010000149.1 GCA_030852625.1 Actinomycetota bacterium | reverse complement strand
CCCGAACGGGGCGCGCGTCGCTAGCTGTCGCTCGAAGGAGGCCCTCGTCGCCCTGCCGCGAGGGGTACGCCGAGGTGCGACCGCAGCGGAGCCACGGCCACCACCACCAGGACGACGACCGTCGCGGCGATCGCCTGCACCAGGAGCCGCACGAGGGCGGCCGGCGAGAGCAGTTGCGGCAGGGCGGCCTCGACACGGGCGGCGTGGTGGGCCGGGGTGCCGAACTCGATCCCGGCGATCGAGGTCGCAGTTGAGTCGGTGACCGTGGGGGACCCGGCGGTCAGCGAGCCGAGGAGGATCGCCGCAAGCGCAACGAGGGTGACCATCGCCTTTCGCACCGCTGCCTCCTCTCCGCTCAGAACCTGACCTGATGCTGACGGTACGGCCGGGGCGTTTCCCGATGGTTCTGCGCCCGTGACGGTGATGGGTCATCACCCTGACGGGAACCTGACCGGGGTGGGCCGATGGCGATCGCCCACCCCGGTGGTCCCCGTCCGGGTTCAGACGGCTTCGGGACCTCGCTCCCCGGTCCGGATCCGGAGCACCGACCCGACCGGCGTGGTCCAGATCTTCCCGTCGCCGATCTTGTCGGTCCGGGCGGCATCGGCCACCACGGTGACGAGGTCCTCGACCGCAGCGTCGTCGACCAGCACCTCGAGCTTCACCTTCGGGACGAAGTCGATGGTGTACTCCGCCCCTCGGTAGGTCTCGGTGTGGCCCGACTGACGGCCGAACCCCTTCACCTCGGTGACGGTCATGCCCTGGACGCCGGCGCTCTTGAGGGCCTCCTTCACGGCGTCGAGGGCGAACGGCTTGATGATCGCGGTGATCAACTGCATGGCGGTTCCCTTCAGCTCGTCGCGGTCGCGACGGTCGACGTGGCCACGCCAGGTGCGCCACTGATGATGTCGGGCCCGTAGCCGGGAGCACCGTGCTCCTCGACGTCGAGACCGTTGATCTCCTCTTCCGGCGTCACCCGCAGACCGACGGTGTGCTTGATGATGAGGAAGAGCGCTCCGGCAGCGGCGACGACGAACACGAAGTGCACGCCCACGAAGGAGAGCTGCGTCCACATCTGGTCGAGCCCGCCACCGTAGAAGAGGCCGGCGTCCTCCCGCCCGAGGAAGGCGTCGTCGTACTTCGCGAACAGCGCGATCGACAGCGTGCCCCAGGTGCCGCAGACGCCGTGGACGGAGATGGCGCCCACCGGATCGTCGACCCGGACCCGGTCGAAGAACTTCACCGCCGCGACGACGATGAAGCCGCCGATCGCACCGATGATGATCGCATCGCGGGTGGTGACCGTCCCCACAGGAGCAGTGACGGACACGAGGCCGGCCAGGAGGCCGTTGGCCGCCATCGACACGTCGGGCTTCTTGTCCCACATCCAGTTGACGCACATGGCCACCACCGCACCGGCGCAGCCGGCGACGAGGGTCTTCACCGCGAGCTGGGTGACGAACGAGTCAGCCGCCAGCTCCGAGCCCGGGTTGAACCCGAACCAGCCGATGAAGAGGATGAGGGCGCCGAGCACGACCATCCCGATGTTGTGGCCGGGGATGGCACGGGCCTTGCCGTCGGGGCCGTACTTGCCGATGCGGGGGCCGAGGATGATCGCCCCCATCAGGGCTGCCCAGCCGCCGGTGGCGTGCACGATCGTGGATCCGGCGAAGTCCGAGAACGGGAACTCACGCTGCGCGAGCCACCCGCCGCCCCAGCTCCAGGACAGCACCACGGGGTAGATCAGTGAGGTGATGACGATGGAGTAGAGGAAGTAGGACTTGAACTTCGTCCGCTCGGCCATGGCACCCGACACGATCGTCGCCGCCGTCGCCGCGAAGGCGGCCTGGAAGAAGAAGAAGGTGGCCGGCGACAGGTTCAGCGTCGCGATGCCCTCAGCGTCCTCGATGCCAGGGAGGCCGAGCCCGTTCCAGCTGAACCAGCCGCCGAGGGCTTCGTCGCCGAAGCCGATCGAGTAGCCGATGAGGGCGAACGCCAGGACCCCGACCATGCAGTCCATGAGGTTCTTCATCATGATGTTGCCGACGTTCTTCGCCCGGGTGAGGCCAGCTTCGACCAGCGCGAATCCGGCCTGCATGAAGAACACCAGGATGCCGGCGATCAGCACCCAGATGTTGTCCAGGATGACCTGGGACGCAACCCCTTCGGGAATGTCTTGCGCGAAAGCGGGCGTCGCCAGAGCGATGACCGCGACAGCGCTGATCGCCGGCAAGGCGAGCAGCTTGGTTCTCACGTTGGTCCTCCTGTTGCTGGTCCGAAGGCAGGTGGGTTTCCTGACCTGTTCGTGACCGTACGGACGGCTCGTTTCCCGCCCGTGTGGACCCCGTTACGTCGCTTTGACGCTCACCTCGACGGTTCGCGGTCGCTCCGCGGCACCTTCGCGGCACCCCCGTTGCACCACCGCGGCACGCGCAGGAGCCCAGGCCGATGACCTGGGCTCCGACACCACGATCTGAGTGGGCGAGGGGGGACTTGAACCCCCACGTCCTTTCGGACACTGGCACCTGAAGCCAGCGCGTCTGCCAATTCCGCCACTCGCCCGAGTGGAGAGCCGACTCTAGCGCGAGGCCCTGCCTGGTCCCCAGCCCCGATCCCCGCTCCTCCGGGGCTCCGGTAGCCTCACCGCCGATGGGAATCCGTGACTTCGAGCGCCGCCTGGAGCGCACGGTCGAGGGGGCGTTCGCCCGGGCCTTCAAGAGCGGGCTGCGGCCCGTCGAGCTCGGTCGACGGCTCATCCGGGAGATGGACGACGGCCGGTCGGTTGGCGTGCGCGGCGGCACCGTCGTGCCGAACCACTACTCGGTGCAGCTCTCCGAGTCCGACCTCGAGCAGTTCGAGGGCGTGCAGGAGTCGCTCAGCCGGGAGCTGGCCGACGCCGCCCGGGAGCACGCCCGGGACGAGGGCTACCGGTTCATGGGGCCGGTGGAGGTCGTCATCGACGCCGACCCCCGGCTCCACACGGGAGCCTTCGAGATCATCGGCCGCATGGTGGAGGGCCCCGGTGGTGTGGGCGCCGGCTCGATCGTGCTGCCGAGCGGCGACCGGTTCGAGCTCACCGACTCCATCGTGACGATCGGGCGGCACCCTGACTCCAACCTGGTGCTCGGCGACCCCAACGTCAGCCGGAACCACGCCGAGATCCGGCCCCAGGGCGATCGCTACGCGCTGGTCGACCTGGGTTCCACGAACGGGAGTCGGGTAAACGGCTCGAAGGTCGACACGCAGGTGCTCCAGGACGGGGACGAGCTCACGTTCGGGAACACCAAGATGCGGTTCGAGGCCTCCTGAGAGAACCTCCGTGCCCGATCAACTCCTGAACCTCCTCAAGATCTTCCTGCTGCTCCTCCTCTACCTGTTCTTCCTGCGCGTCCTGCGGGCGGTGTGGGCGGAGGTGAACCCGCCGAAGGTCGTGGAGGCGCCGGCCAAGCGGCCCGGGAAGAACCTGAAGCAGACCACCCGCCGGGTGACCTCGGCGGGGCGGAAGGGGCCACCCACGCTGAAGCTCCTCGCTCCTGCTGACGTGCGGGGCCGCACCTTCCCCCTCACCGACGAGATCACGGTGGGTCGGGCGGCCGGCTGCCAAGTGACCATCGAGGACACCTACGCGTCGCAGCTGCACGCGCGCGTCTTCCAGCGGGACGGCACGATCTACGTGGAGGACCTCGGGTCGACCAACGGCACCTACCTCAACCGTCGCAAGGTCACCGGCCCGATGGTCGTCCAACGGGGCGACAAGCTGCAGATCGGCAACACCGTGTTGGAGCTGACATGAGCCTTCGCATCCGCGCTGGCGCGGCCAGCCACGTCGGCCAGGTCCGGTCGATCAACCAGGACGCCTACCTCGTCCTGCCCGAGCAGCAGCTGTTCGTGGTCGCCGACGGGATGGGTGGGCACCAGGGCGGCGAGGTGGCGTCGCGCCTGGCCATCGACACCATCCGAGGCGCCTACGTCGACGTCAGCACCGACGGGCTGGCGGAGGCCATCACCGAGGCCAACCTCAAGATCCACGACTCCGGCGAGGCCGACAGCAGCCTGCGGGGCATGGGCACCACCGTGGTGGCGGCCGCCGTCATCGCCGACGATCGGCCCGACGACCCCACCGCCGAGCAGCTCGTGATCGCCAGCGTGGGCGACAGCCGGGCCTACCTCTTCCGCGACGGCGCCCTCACCCAGCTCACCGAGGACCACAGCATCGTGGGCGACCTCCTGCGCGAGGGCCGGATCACCGAGGAGGAGGCCGAGGTCCACCCGCAGCGCAACATCGTGACGCGGGTGCTCGGCGTGTACCCCGAGGTGGAGATCGACATCTGGCCCGTCGACGCCGTGCGGGGCGACCGCTTCGTCCTCTGCTCCGACGGCCTCTTCAACGAGGTGCGGGCCGAGCAGATCGCCGCCGTCCTCCGCCGGTTGGCCGAGCCCCAGGACGCGGCCAGCGAACTGGTGCGGCTGGCCAACGAGGGCGGTGGCCGCGACAACATCACCGTCGCGGTGCTCGACGTCGTCGACGACGGCGGCATCGCCGAGCACGCCTCGGCGGCGCTGGCCGACGAGCCGGGCCGTCGAGGGTCCGAGACGGACCTGGCCGGGTTCAGCACCGCTCGAGGCGACGAGCCGGGCCCGGTGGTCGGGGCCTCCGAGCCGAAGGACGAGCCCGAGGTGCGCGAGCCGAAGGCCCGCCGGGGCCGTCCGGCGTTCACGTGGCGCACCTTGGCGTTTCTGGTGCTGGTCATCGCCGTGATCGGCGGGGCCGTCGCCACCATCCAGTGGTACGGCACGAGCACCTACTACGTGGGCTTCGACGGCGACGAGGTGGCCATCTTCCAGGGTCGCCCCGGTGGGCTCCTGTGGATCGACCCGGAGCTCGAGGACGACACCGGCATCCGGCGAGACGAGGTGCCCGAGCGCTACCTCGACGCCCTCGAGTCGGGCTCGGAGCAGGCCTCGCTCACCCAGGCCCGGGTCTACGTGAGCAACATCGAGCGGGACATCATCGAGGAGGCGCGCACCACCACCACGACCACCTCCACCGTGCCCGTCGATCCGAACGCGGTGACCACCACCGCGCCGGCCGTCAACTAGTGCCGAGCACGCCGTGAGGGTCGTCCGCCGGAACACCGAGCTCGGGCTCATCGTCCTCGGCACGCTCATCACCGTCGGCGCCTTCCTCCTCGCCAGCCTCGCCGAAGACGCCACCATCCCGGCCAACATCGGGCCGTTCCTGGCCATCGTGCTCGGCCTCCAGCTGGCCGCCCACGTCGCCATCCGCCGCTTCGCCCCCGACGCCGACGGCACCCTCGTCCCGATCGCCGGGCTCCTCAACGGCATCGGTTACGTGTTCATCGTCCGCCTCGACGAGGCCCGGGCCGATCCCGACGGGCTGGCCGGCCTCCAGGCCGGGTGGGCGGTGGTCGGCATGATCGCCTTCGTGCTCACCCTCGTGGCCGTGCGCCGGGTGCGCGACCTCGAGCGCTACCGCTGGACCCTCGGCCTGCTCGGCCTCGGCCTCCTGCTCCTCCCCCTCGTGCCCGGCATCGGCCGCACGATCAACGGGGCCAAGATCTGGGTGGGCATCGGCCCGGTGAGCTTCCAACCCGGCGAGTTCGCCAAGATCCTCCTGGCCCTGTTCTTCGCCTCCTACCTCGTCGAGAAGCGCGAGCTGCTCGCCGTCAGCAGCTTCAAGGTCGGGCCCCTGGCCCTGCCCGACCCGAAGCACCTCGGCCCCGTGCTCCTGGCGTGGGGCGTGTCGCTCGTGGTGATGGTGTCGGAGAAGGACCTCGGCAGCTCGATGCTCTTCTTCGCGCTGTTCGTGGCCCTGCTCTGGGTGTCGACCGAGCGTTCCACCTACCTCATCGTCGGCGCCCTGCTGTTCGGCGCCGGGTCGCTGTTCGCCCACAGCCAGTTCGTCCACGTGCAGGACCGCGTCGACATCTGGCTCGACCCGTGGCAGGACCCGAAGGACGACGGCTACCAGATCGTAGAGTCGGCCTTCGCCTTCTCCGCCGGCGGAGTCACCGGCACGGGCCTCAACCTCGGCAGCCCCACCCGCATCCCCTACGTGGAGACCGACTTCATCTTCGCCGCCGTCGGCGAGGAGCTGGGGCTGGTCGGCGCCACCGGGGTGCTCGTGGGGTACCTGCTGATGATCGGCGCCGGTCTGCGGATCGCGCTCCGCACGACGGTGCCGTTCGAACGACTCCTCGCCACCGGTCTCACGACGCTGCTCGGCGTGCAGTCGTTCCTCATCATCGCAGGGGTGATCCGCGTCCTTCCCCTGACCGGCGTGACGTTGCCGTTCATGTCGTACGGCGGGTCGTCGCTCATCGCCAACTACGTGCTGCTCGCCCTCCTGCTGCGCATCTCCGACGACACCACCCATCGCGAGGCGGTGGTCGCATGACCCGGCAGATCCGCCAGCTCGGGCTCGGCCTCATGGTGTGCTTCGGGATCCTCTTCCTGCAGCTCAACCGGTTGACGGTGCTCGACGCCTCGAAGCTCAACGACAACCCCATCAACACCCGGGAGATCCTCCGGGACTTCACCAAGCCGCGCGGCACGGTCACCACCGCCGACGGCGTGGTCGTGGCCCGGTCCGTGCCGTCCGACGACCGCTTCGAGCTCCAGCGGGAGTACCCGCAGGGCCCGCTCTACGCACCGATCACCGGCTTCCTCAGCTTCACCCTCGGCAGCTCCGGCGTGGAGCGCACGTACAACGACGAGCTGGCCGGACGCACCATCGACCTGTCGTTCCGGAACCTCGGCGACCTGTTCGTCGACAAGGACCGCGTCGGCAACCTCACCCTGTCGATCCGCGACGACCTGCAGCAGGTGGCCGCCGAGCAGCTCGGTGAACGCGAGGGTTCGGTGGTGGCCCTCGATCCCCGCACCGGCGAGATCCTCGCCATGGTCTCGTACCCCACCTTCGATCCCAACGTGCTCGCCGATCACGACACCGCGGCGGCCACCGCGGCCCAGACGGCCCTCGACGCCGACCCCGAGAAGCCCCGCCTGGCCCGCTCGTACCAGGACCGGTTCTTCCCCGGCTCCACCTTCAAGGTGGTCACCGGCACCGCCGGCCTGTCCAGCGGCAAGGTCACCCCGGACGAGCCCAGCTACCCGAGCAGCAGCGGCTACACCCCGCCGCTCACCGATCGACCGATCCGCAACTTCGACGGCGCCACCTGCGGCGGCAAGCTCTTCGACATCCTGCGGGTGTCGTGCAACTCGGCCTTCGCCCAGATGGGCGTCGACGTCGGTCCCGACGACATGATCGGCACGGCCGAGCGCTTCGGGTTCAACCGCGACGTCCCCATCGACCTGACCTCGCCGGCCAAGTCCAACTTCCCGACCGACTTCGAGCGGAACACCCCCGCCCTGGCCCAGTCGGCCATCGGGCAGAACGACGTCGCCGCCACCCCCCTGCAGATGGCCATGGTCGCCGCCGCGGTGGCCAACGACGGCCGGATCATGGTCCCCCACGTGATGCGGGACGTCCGCGACACCGACGGCAACATCGTCGACGAGTACGACCCCGACGTGTGGACCGAGGCCATGGACCCCGGCACGGCCACGATCATGCGCCAGGCCATGCTCGGCGTGGCCGAACGGGGCACCGCCACCCGGCTCCAGGTCCCCGGCTTCGAGGTCGGCGGCAAGACCGGCACCGCCCAGCTCGGGACCGACCCGCCCCGCTCCCACGCGTGGATCATCGGCTTCGGCGGGCCGGCCGGCGAAGCGCCCACGATCGCCATCGCCGTGATCGTCGAAGGGCAGCAGGGCGCCTCCGAGCAGACCGGCGGCCGGGTGTCGGCGCCCATCGCCCAAGCCGTCATGCGCACCTACCTGGAGTCGACCAGATGACCCGTGACCAGCGGTTTCGCACCTCCATGGCCGATCTCTGCCGTCCGGCGACGGTCCTCTAGGCTTTCTCGAACATGTCTCCGCAGGGCCCCAAGGTCTTCAACGGCCGATACGAGCTGCACCGCCGCCTCGGCCGCGGTGGCATGGCCGAGGTGTTCCTCGCGCGCGACCAGCTCCTCGACCGGCCGGTGGCCATCAAGGTCCTGTTCCCCGAGTTCGCCACCGATCCGGCCTTCGTGGAGCGGTTCCGCCGGGAGGCCACCGCGGCGGCCAACCTCAACCACCCCAACATCGTGGGGGTCTACGACTGGGGCGAGGCCGAGGGCACCTACTTCATCGTCATGGAGTTCGTCGACGGGCGGAGCCTGTCGGAGATCCTCCGCAGCGAGGGCCCGCTCCACCCCGACGCGGTCGCCGACATCGGTTCCGACATGGCGGCGGCCCTCGGCCACGCCCACCGCAACGGCGTGGTCCACCGGGACGTGAAGCCGGGCAACGTGCTCGTCGACAACCACCGCCAGGTGAAGGTGGCCGACTTCGGCATCGCCCGGGCCATCACCGCCGCCACCGACGACAACCTCACCCAGGCCGGCACCGTCATGGGCACGGCCACCTACTTCTCGCCGGAGCAGGCCCGGGGCGACGCCGTCGATCCCCGTAGCGACATCTACTCCCTCGGGTGCGTGCTCTACGAGCTGGTGCTCGGCCGGCCGCCGTTCAGCGGCGACTCGCCGGTGGCCATCGCCTACAAGCAGGTGCACGAGGCGCCGGTCCCGCCCCGCCAGGTGAACCCGTCGGTGCCGAAGGCCCTCGAGGCCATCATCCTCAAGTGCCTGGCCAAGAACCCGGTCAACCGGTACCCGTCGGCCGAGGACCTCCGCTCCGACCTGCGCCGCTTCCGGGAGGGCAACCGCATCCTGGCTGAGCCGGTGATGCCGCCTCCTCGCGAGGCCGCCGCCGCCACCGGGGTCCTCGCCGCCACCACCGCGCTGCCCGCCGGCGGCGGTGGGGGGCGCACGCGGCTCCACGCCGCCTACGTCGAGGAGTACGACGACGAGCCCCGCCGCAACTCGGGTGGCTTCCTCGCCGTGCTCGTGGTGCTCCTGCTCCTCCTCGCCGGGATGCTCTTCCTCCTGGCCCGCACCCTCGGCATCGGCGACTCCAACGGCGACGACGTCGGCACCGTCGAGGTGCCCCGGGTGATCGGCGACACCCTCGAGGAGGCCACGACCACCCTCGAGGGGCTCGGGCTCGAGGTGGAGCCCACCATCGAGGCCAACGAGGACGTCGACGACGGGATCGTCTTCGACCAATCGCCAGGTCGCGGTGAGAAGGTGCCCGAGAACAGCGTCGTGCAGCTCAAGGTGAGCGGCGGTGCCGAGGCCCTGCCCGTGCCCGACGTCGTCGGCAGCACCCAGCAGCAGGCCACGGACACCCTCGAAGCAGCCGGGTTCCGGGTCCTCCCGCAACCCGAGGAGAACGACGACGTCCCGGTGGGCGAGGTGATCAGCCAGTCACCCGGTGGCGGTGAGGACGCGCCCCGCGACTCCCAGATCACCATCGTGGTGTCGAGTGGCAAGGGCCAGGAGGCGGTGCCGGACGTGTCGGGCCGCACCGTGGCGGAGGCGTCCAACATCCTCGGGCAGGCTGGCTTCAAGGTCACCCAGTCCGAGGAGGCCTCGGGCAGCGTCCCCGACGGACGGGTCATCCGCACCAACCCGGCCCAGGGCACCCTCCTCGAGAAGGACAAGACCGTCGAGCTCGTGGTGTCGACCGGGGCCGAAGAGGTCAGCGTGCCGAGCGTGGTCGGCCTGTCGCAGGCCAACGCCAGCAACGTGCTCACCACCCAGGGGTTCAAGGTCAACGTCGAGGAGAAGGAGACCGCCAACCCCACGCAGGTGGGCAAGGTCGTCGACCAGGATCCTGGCAACGGCTCCGCCCCCAAGGGCTCCGAGGTGACGATCGTCGTCGGCATCGAGCCGGGTGGCGACCTGCCCGACCTCGGTCCGAACTAGCGCCTTTCCGGGCCCCGGCCCGCGCTCGCCCGTCAGGCCCGGGCGAGGAAGTTGCGCAGCAGGTCGTGACCGGCCGCGGTGAGGATCGACTCGGGGTGGAACTGCACGCCCTCGACGCCCAGCTCCTTGTGGCGCAGGCCCATGACGATGCCGTCGTCGGTCTCGGCGGTGACCTCGAGGACGTCGGGCACCGAGTCGCGGTCAACCACGAGCGAGTGGTAGCGGGTGGCCTCGAGCGGTTCGGGGAGCCCGGCGAACACCCCCTCACCGCGATGGCGGATGAGGGACGTCTTGCCGTGCATCACCTGCGGGGCCCGCACGACCTCGCCGCCGTAGACCTGGCCGATGCACTGGTGGCCGAGGCACACCCCGAGCACGGGCACTCGCCCGGCGAACGTGGTGATGACCTCGTTCGACACGCCGGCCTCGTCGGGGTTCCCCGGCCCCGGCGAGATGAGCACGGCGTCGGGTTCGAGGGCCTCGATCTCGGCGATCGTCAGGGCGTCGTGGCGGTGGACGAGCGGCTCGGCGCCCAGCTCCCCCAGGTACTGCACGAGGTTGTAGACGAAGCTGTCGTAGTTGTCGATCACCAGCACGCGGGGGGCCACAGCGGTCGACGGTAGCGCCCACCCCGTCGACGGCCCCAAGCCGTTCCTGGCGACTCGGACCGCGACGATCAGGACCGCGACGCCTCGCGGGTAGTGTCGCTCGCCATGGCCAACAAGCCGGCGAAGCGGAAGGTCTCGGGCGGACGTCCCACCCCCACGGGCGGACGCACCACCCCGAAGGGCACCACGTCCCGCACCAAGTCCGCGCCCCACCCCGAGGCGTCGAGCCGGTACACGCCGCCGGTGCCGAAGGAGTTCAAGGTCAGCCCGCCGTGGGTGCCGGTACTGATGTTCACGCTCCTGGCCATCGGGCTGGTCGTGATCTTCTGCAACTACCTGGGCGTCCTGCCGGGCGGCACGAAGAACTCGTACCTGCTCGTGGGCCTCGGCGCGATCCTCGGCGGGATCGTCACGGCCACGCAGTACCGCTGACGTCAGACAGCGTTCAGCTTGGTTGCCGTCAGGCGACGACGAGACGGCGGTGAAGTTACAACCGTGTGATCCCCCACAGGTCTGTCCACAGCCTGTGGACAACCTGGCCCTCCTCAGAGGTCGTCGACCGGGGTGACGAGGTCCATGTCCTCCTGGCAGTGCCGGGGGGGGTCGGGCATCTCGTCGTTGGCCGCCGTCATGCGCACCTCGGTGCCGCAGATGCTGCAGCGGAACATCAGCTTCACCTTGCGGAGCTCACCCGGCGGCGGCGGCTCGGGCACCGGCGTGGCCAGGCCGCCGAGGACGGCGAAGCCGACCTTGAACACGACGCCGACGACGAGCGTGGCCACCACGAGCGGCACGAGCGACGCGTCCGTGAGCAGGAAGGCGATGACGAGGAACAGGCCGAGCCACACGAGCGACGAGCGCTTCACCTTCAGCTTCGGAGCGGCCACGGATCGAGCGTAGGGGTCGTCGCCCGGGAACGACGAAGGCGCCCCCGGAGGGGCGCCTTCGATCGGATCCGTACGGGTCAGGTCAGCCGAGTCGCTCGATGATGGTGGCGTTGGCCAGGCCGCCGCCTTCGCACATCGACTGGAGGCCGTAGCGGCCACCCGTGCGCTCGAGCTCGTTGAGGAGCGTGGCCATGAGCTTGGCGCCGGAGCAGCCGAGCGGGTGACCGAGGGCGATGGCGCCGCCGTTCACGTTGGTCTTGCCGAGGTCGGCCTTGAGCTCCTTCTCCCAGGCGAGGACGACGGAGGCGAAGGCCTCGTTGATCTCGAAGAGGTCGATGTCGTCGATCGTCATGCCGGCCTTCTCGAGGGCCTTGGCCGTGGCCGGGATGGGGCCGGTGAGCATGGTGACCGGGTCGACGCCAGCGAGGGCGAAGGTGTGGAACCTGGCCCGCGGGGTGAGGCCGAGCTGCTTGGCCTTCTCCTCGCTCATGATGAGCATGGCGGCGGCGCCGTCGGCGATCTGGCTGGACGAGCCGGCGGTGACCTTGCCGTCGGGCTTGAACGCCGGCTTCAGGTTGCCGAGCGTGTCGACGGTGGTGTCGGGCCGGATGCCCTCGTCACGGGTGGCGAGGTCATCGCTCTCGATGATGTTGCCGGTCTCCTTGTCGAGGCGCTTGGTCTTCACGCCCACGATCTCGTTCTGGAAGCGGCCCTCCTCGGTGGCCACCACGGCCCGGCGCTGCGACTCGGCACCGAAGGCGTCGAGGTCGTCGCGGGTGATGCCCCACTTGTCGGCGATCATCTCGGCGCCGATGCCCTGCGGCACGAGGCCAGGGTCGGTGTAGCGGGCGAGGACCTTGTGGCCGAACGGGATCGAACCGGGGGTCATGGTGGAACCCATCGGGCTCTGCGTCATGACCTCGACGCCCGCGGCGACAACGATGTCGTAGGCACCGGCGATGACGCCCTGTGCCCCGAAGTGGGCGGCCTGCTGCGACGAGCCGCACTGGCGGTCGACGGTGGTGCCGGGGACGGTCTCGGGCCAGCCGGCGCCGAGCACGGCGTTGCGGGCGATGTTGAGGCCCTGGTTCCCGACCTGGGACACGCAGCCCATGATCACGTCATCGACGAGCCCGGGATCGAGGTTGTTGCGCTCGACGAGGGCGTTGAGGACCTCGGCGGCGAGATCGGCAGCGTGCCAGCCGGACAGCTGACCGTTGCGCTTGCCACCCGCGGTGCGGACGGCGTCGACGATGACGGCGGTGGGCATGGATGTCCTCCTATAGGACTTCACGGACAACTTGACCGGTCGGTCAAGTCTGCCGACCCGACCCACCGATCCGCAACCCGGCTGCCCGTGCAGGCAGTCAGAGACCGGCGATCCAGCGTTCGGCCTGGTCGGCCCGGCGACGGAGCTGGTCGAGCGTGGCCTGGTCGATGCGCTCGATGCCGGCCAGGCGGTTGAGCCGGCCGTTCACCTCGCGGTGGCTGAGG
>JALYWQ010000102.1 GCA_030852625.1 Actinomycetota bacterium | reverse complement strand
CGGCCAGGCTGTCGAGCCGGCGCCGGAGGGCCACGCCGGCCGAGCCGATGTGGCCCCGCTCGTTGGTGAGGGTGGCCATGGCCACGCCCCACCCGCCGTGGAGCGGCCCGAGGAGGGCGTCGGCCGGCACCCGCACGTCGTCGAGGAACACCTCGTCGAACTCGCTGCCGCCGGTCATCTGGCGCAGCGGACGCACGGTGACGCCCGGCAGGTGCATGTCGATCAGGAGGAACGAGATGCCGGCGTGGGGCTTGGCGTCGGGGTCGGTGCGCGCGAGGCAGATGCCGCGGTCGGCGACTCGACCGTTGGAGCACCACACCTTCGACCCGTTGAGCACCCACTCGTCGCCGTCGAGCACCGCCGTGGTCTTCAGTGACACGAGGTCGCTGCCGGCGTCGGGCTCGCTGAAGAGCTGGCACCACACGTCGTCGGCCCGGAGGATCCGCGGGAGGTGGGTGGCCTGCTGCTCGGGCGTGCCGAACATGAGGATCGACCCGCCGGTGAGCACGAGGCCCACCATGTTGATCCACGGGGGCACCTGGGCTTCGGTGCAGGCCGACGTCCACGCAGCGGTGTGCTCGGGGGTGAGGCCCCGGCCCCCGACGGCTTCGGGCCAGTGGATGCCGGCCCACCCGTGCTCGAAGAGGAGCCGCTGCCAGGAGCGGCCCTCCTCCACGAGCTCGGGCGGGAGGATGGCCCCGTAGTCGCGGGGCGCCTCGGCGCGGTGGTCGGCCAGCCAGGCGGTGGCCTGGGCCTTGAGCTCTTCCGGCGTCACCACGACGAGGCGCCCGCCCCGACTACGACAGGGCCTTGAGGGTGAGGACCAGCTCCTCGTTGAGGTTGCCCGGGATGATGTAGCCCTCTTCGCTGCGGACGGCCTCGAGGTTGTCGCGCATCGACTCGGCGGTGAGCTCGGGATCGACGAACCCGGTGCCGACACCGATGAACACGCGGGCCACCCGGCCACCACCGCAGGAGTAGACCTCGCCGCTCACCTCGCACTCCTCGCTCACGAGGTAGGTGACCACGGGGGTGATGAATTCCGGGCCGAGCTTGTCGGCGGCCGGCCCGAGGAGGTCCTCGGTCATCCGGGTCTTGGCGACCGGGGCGATGGCGTTGGCCTTGATGTTGTTCTTGGCCCCTTCGACGGCGAGCACGCGGGTGAAGCCGACGAGGCCCATCTTGGCGGCGCCGTAGTTGGTCTGGCCGAAATTGCCGAACACGCCGGCGCCCGAGGCGGTGTTGACGATGCGGCCGTAGTTCTGGTCCCGCATGATCTGCCAGGCCGGCTGGGTGACGTAGAAGGCGCCACGGAGGTGGACGTCGAGCACCGGGTTCACCTGGTCGGGCGTCATGTTCTTGAACGACGTGTCCCGGAGGATGCCGGCGTTGTTGATGATGATGTGCACGCCACCGAAGGTGTCGAGCGCCGTCTGCACGATCGCCTGGCCGCCCTCGGGGGTGGCCACGCTGTCGTAGTTGGCCACGGCCTCGCCGCCGGCGGCCTTGATCTCGTCGACCACCTTCTGGGCTGCCGTCTCCGAGGAGCCGGTGCCGTCGCTGGCGCCGCCGAGGTCGTTCACGACCACGAGCGCACCGCGCTTGGCCAGCTCGAGCGCGTGGGAGCGGCCGAGGCCACCACCGGCACCCGTGATGATCGCCACCTTGCCGTCAAAACCGAGGTCTGCCATGTCTGCTCCTGCGCGTCGCTGGTCGGGGGGGAACGGGGTGAGGCTACGCGGTCAGTTGACCGCGCGGTCAAGCCGAGGGTCGGGTCAGCGCTTCGACTTCGACCGGTGGTCGAGGAACGAGGCGATGGCGAGGAGCACGTAGGTCACCCCGACGCCGATCGTCACGCTGCGGAACCGATCCGGCGAGACGGGGACCAGCAGCACGCAGGCCAGCGCGGCGAAGAGGAAGAAGACGGCGCGGCGATCCATCAGTTGAACGCTCCCAGGACCCAGTAGGTCACGGCCGAGATGGCGAACGCACCCGGGATCGTGAGGACCCACGCCCAGACCACCCGACCGGCCACACCCCAGCGCACCGCGGACAGGCGGCGGGCGGCCCCGACGCCGACGATGGCCCCGGTGATCGTGTGGGTGGTCGACACCGGGATGCCGGCGGCGCTGGTGAAGAACAGGGTGCCGGCGGCGGCGGTCTCGGCCGCGACGCCACCCGCGGGCTGGAGCCGCGTGATCTTGGATCCCATGGTCTTCACGATCCGCCAGCCGCCCATGAGCGTCCCGAGCCCGATGGCGGTGTGGGCGCTCAGCACGACCCACAGGGGCACGTCGGCACCGGTGGGCAGGTGCCCGCCGGCGATGAGCAGGGCGAGGATGATGCCCATCGTCTTCTGGGCGTCGTTGGCGCCGTGCCCGAGGCTGAAGGCCGCGGCCGACACCAGCTGACCACGGCGGAAGCCCTTGTTGAGCTTCTCGAGCTTCCGGTACTTGTGGAACGTCCACGAGATGAGCACGGTGAGCAACAGGCCCACGGCCAGGCCGATCAGCGGCGACAGGACGATGAACACGCCGATCTTGCGGAGGCCCTCAGCGACGAGGACGTCGAAGCCGGCCTTGGCCACCGCCGCGCCGGCCATGCCGCCGACGAGGGCGTGGGAGGAGCTCGTCGGGAGGCCCAGGTAGAACGTGATGAGGTCCCACACGATGGCGCCCACGAGGCCGGCGAAGATCACGCCGATCGAGAGGATGTCCTGGTCGACCACATCCTTGGCGATGGTGGTGGCCACGTGGGTGCCGAACACCAGGAAGGCGATGAAGTTGAACGACGCCGCCCACATCACGGCCTGGCGGGGCGTGAGCACGCGGGTCGACACCACGGTGGCGATCGAGTTGGCGGCGTCGTGGAACCCGTTGACGAAGTCGAACCCGAGGGCGACGAGGATCACGAACCACAGGGCGAGGGCTTCCACGCTCAGGCCGTTCGATCAGGCGTGCTTCAGGACGATCGACTCGACGACGTCGCCGATGTCTTCGATCGTGTTGAGGGCCCCTTCGAGGGCCTCGACAATGCCCTTCCAGCGCAGCACCTCGAGGGCGTCGAGCTCGCCGCTGTAGAGGCGGGCCAGGATGCGCCGGTACACGCGGTCGCCGTCGCTCTCGAGCTTGTCGATGGCCACGAGGTGCGGGTCGACCTCCTTCATCGACTCGAGCCGGCTGACCAGGGCTTCGGCCTCCTCGGCCATCTGCACCAGCAGTTCGGCCTGCTCGGCCATCTCCGGGAGCGTGGTGGTCACCTGGGTGACGATCAGGAGCTGGGAGACGGTGTGGATGTCGTCGAGGACGTCGTCGAGCTCCTCAGCCAGCGCGTGGATGTCCTCGCGGTCGAACGGCGTGACGAACGTGGAGTTCAACCGCTGGAGGATCTGCGCGGTGATCTCGTCGCCGCGGTGCTCGCATGCGTTGATCAGATCGTGGCCGTCGGACGCACCGTCGGCGATCACGTCTCGGAGGTGACGGGCTCCCTGCGCGGCGTTGGCCGCCGCGTCGTTGAAGAGCTGGAAGAACCCGTCGTCGGTGGGAAGCAGCCTGAAGCGCACCGGCGGAGGCTAACCCCTCTTGTTCACCCCTCGTCCACCCCGGGTCGGGGAGGCCCCGGGTGCGGTCAGTCGCGGCCCTGCAGCTTGGCCAGGAGGCGCAGCAGCTCGAGGTAGAGCCACACCAGGGTGACGAGCAGGCCGAAGGCGGCGAACCACTCGTAGTGGCGAGGAGCGCCGGCTTCGACACCTCGCTCCACGAGGTCGAAGTCGAGGAGCAGGTTGAACGCCGCCAGCCCGACGACGAACAGGCTGATGCCGATGCCGAGGGCCGAGGAGTCGTGGATGAACGGGAACTCGCCGCCGAAGAGGTGCACCACGAAGCTGGCCAGGTAGACGAGCGCCACGGCGCCCGTGGCCGCCATGATCCCGGTGCGCAGCCGGTTGGTGACCCTGATGGCCCGGGTGGCGTAGAGGAACAGCATGATGGCGAACACGCCGAGGGTGAGGCCGACGGCGTTGACCACGATGCCGTCGTAGGCCTCGTTGAAGGCCTTCGAGATGCTGCCGAGGAAGGCCCCTTCGAGGAGGGCGTAGACCGGTGCCGTGAACCGGGCGACCGGCGGCTTGAACATCGTGCCGATGGCCACCGCGAAGCCGGCGATGGCCACGAGGTAGGTCCAACCGGGGAGGTCCACGCCACCCGTAGGCGAGGCCTCGACGCTGTTCCACCCGAACACCGCCGCGCCGAGCAGGAGCACCAGGAGCGCGCCGGTGGCCCAGGCCACGCCGCTCACCGTCATCCGGTCGTCGTTGGGTCGGGGACCGGTGTACGAGGGTTGCCCGTAGGCGTCGACGGCCTGGTCGAAGGCCGTGGCCTCCCCGAGCTCCTCGAAGGTCTTCAGGGCCGGGTTCGAGGTGCGCATCTCCATGCCCACCAGTGTGCCCTGCCGGAGGGCGACCGAGTGCGCAGGTCTCAGCCGACCTGCTCGGCGGCCCACCCCTTCAGGCGCTTGTAGTCGACCTTGCCGTTGGGGGCGCGGCCGATGGTGTCGATCCCGAGGACGCGCTTGGGCGCCTTGTAGGCGGCCAGCTTCCCCTTCACGTGGGCGATGATGGCGGCCTCGTCGAGGTCGGCGCCGGGAGACAGCTCCACGACCGCCGTGATGGCTTCGCCGAACTTCTCGTCGGGCACGCCCACGGCCACGGCGTCGGCCACCGTCTCGAAGGTCTTGAGCACCTCCTCGACCTCCTCGGGGTACACCTTCTCGCCGCCGGTGTTGATGCACACCGAGCCCCGCCCAAGGAGGGTGAGGGTGCCGTCGGCCTCGACCGTGGCGTAGTCGCCGGGCACCGAGTAGCGCTTCCCCTCGAACGTGATGAACGTGGCGGCCGACTTCTCCGGGTCCTTGTAATAACCGATCGGCTGCCAGCCGCCCACGGCCACCCGACCGGTCTCGCCCGAGCCCGGCTGCACCTCACGCCCGTCGTCGGTGATCACCTTGGTGTTCTCGCCAACGGTGAACTTCGCAGTGTGGGCGGCGCCGCCGGCGGTGGACACCGACTGGCCCATCCCGACCGCTTCGGACGACGAGAAGGCGTCGACGATCATCATCCCGGGGTGCTGCGCGAGGAGGGCCTGCTTCGACTCCTCGCTGAACATCACGCCCGACGACGACACCAGGAACAGGCTCGAGATGTCGTACTTGCCGGGGTTGCCCTCGAGGGCCCGCACCATCGGCTTGGCGAAGGCGTCGCCCACGATGGCGATGGTGTTGATCCCCTCCTTCTCGACGGTGGTGAGGAGCTCGTCGATGTCGAGGTTGCGGGACTGCAGCGTGACCGACGATCCCCCGGCCGACAGCGTGATGAGCTGCGTGAACAGGCCGGTGCCGTGCATGAGGGGGCAGGCGGGAAGCCCGACCATGCCCGGGGCCTGCACGGCGGCCCGGATCACCGAGAAGTCCTCGTCGGGATCGGTGTCGCGCACGGCGGGGTTCAGGGTGCCGACGAGGGTGCGGAACAGGTCGTCCTGCCGCCACATCACGCCCTTCGGCATGCCGGTGGTGCCGCCGGTGTAGAGGAGCAGGAGGTGGTCGCCGCTGCGACCCCACGGACCGGCGACGTCGTCGTCGGTACCCGCGGCCGCGGCGTCCTCGTAGGGGGTGGCCCAGTCGGGGCACGGGCCGGCGCCGTCATCGACCCACAGCCAGGTGACCACCCGCGGCACGCGGTCGCGGATGTTCTCGATGCGGCCGGTGAAGCTGCCGTGGAACACCACGGCCACCACGTCGCCGTTGTCCCACAGGTAGACGAGCTCGTCGTCGAGGTACCGGTAGTTGGTGTTGATCGGGGCCAGGCCGGCCTTGAACGCCCCGAACACCGACTCGATGTACTCGGTGCCGTTGTAGAGGTACTGGGCGACCTTGTCCTGCTCCTTGGCGCCGTCGGCGAGGAGCTTGGCCGCCACCCCGTTGGCCCGCCGGTTCACCTCGGCCCACGTGAGGCGCCGGTCGCCGTGGACGAGGGCCTGGGCGTCGGGCACCTGCTGGGACACGACCTCCCACACGTCTGCGAAGTTCCAGCCGGACATGGTTCCCCCTGGGCGTAGCGACCAATCGAAGCGGCAACCCTATCGGGCCGCCCCAGGCATCTTGACTGCGCGGTCAAGCCCCGGGCTACCTTGCCCGCGATGGACTTCGAGCTGCCCGGCGACGACGACCCGCGCCGTTTGGAGGTCCGGGCCTGGCTGGCCGAGCACCCGAACCCCTCGGGGCGGGAGCTGGCCGAGGCCGGCTACGTGGCGCCGCACTGGCCGAAGCCCTACGGCCTCGACGCCGATCCCATCCACCAGATCGTGATCGACGAGGAGCTGGCCCGAGCGGATGTGCGACGGCCGGCCAACATGATCGGCATCGGCTGGGCCGGACCCACGCTGATCCACGCCGGCGACCAGGCCCAGCTCGATCGCTACCTCCTCCCGCTCCTCGCCGGCGAGGAGATCTGGTGTCAGCTCTTCAGCGAGCCCGGGGCCGGCTCCGATCTCGCCGGGCTCACCACCCGAGCGGTGCGCGACGGCGACGAGTGGGTCGTCACGGGCCAGAAGATCTGGACCTCGATGGCCCAGTTCTCGAAGTTCGGCATCCTGATCGCCCGCACCGACCCCGAGGCCCCGAAGCACGAGGGCATCTCGTACTTCATCTGCCCCATGGACTCGCCGGGCATCGAGATCCGCCCGATCATCGAGATGACCGGGGCCCACACCTTCAACGAGGTGTTCCTCGACGAGGTCCGCCTGCCGGCCGAGAACCTCGTGGGCGAGGTCAACCGGGGTTGGGGCCTGGCCAAGGTCACCCTGGGCAACGAGCGGGTGTCGCTCTCCTCCGGGGGCGCGCTGTGGGGGATGGGGCCGAACGCCTACGACCTCATCGACGTGGTGCGGGCCGCCGGCGGCGCCAGCGACCCCCTGCTCCGGCAGCGGCTGGCCGACCTGTACATCGAGGCCGAGCTCCTGCGGCTCATCCGGCTCCGCACCGTCACCGCCCAGATCAAGGGGGAGCCGCCGGGCGCAGAGGCCTCGATCCGCAAGGTCCTCGCCGACGAGCACGGGCAACGGATCATGGGCCTGGCCAAGGACCTGGCCGGGCCCGCGGGGATGCTCACCAACGGCGGTCCGCTCGGCGCCGACGTCGGCGTGTGGCACCACGGGTTCCTGTTCTCCACCGCTCTCACCATCGGCGGCGGCACCGGCGAGGTGCAGCGCAACATCGTGGGGGAGCGGGTGCTGGGCCTGCCCCACGACCTCGACCTGTCGTGATGACGGGCGGTTTCGTTCCCTTCGAGCGCCACGCGCCAAACTGTCGCCCATGCCGGTGATCGCCTCCGCTCCGTTCAAGCGCCACGACAAGGTCCGGGCCAACGTCGACCTGCCCGGGGTCCCGGCCGGCACCGCCGGCAAGGTGCTCGTGGTCTCCGGGGTCACCTGGGTTCGCAACCGGGTCCTCTTCGCCAACGGCGTCGAGCACGGCATGCTCGATGCCCGCCACCTCGTGGGACCGAAGGACTTCATCCCGCTCGACCAGCGGGTGCCCGAAGAGGCGTCCGAGGTCGCGAGCGCGGCGGACAACGGGGCCGCCGATGCCGACGACGGTGGCGGCGCGGCCGACAACGCCTTCGGTGTGCCGGCTCACCTGCTCGAGCGGTCGAAGCTGGCGCGCGAGCGCCTGTCTGCGGCCTGACCACCGATCGCAACCCGCATCACCACACCACCCACGGGGGAACCGACATGAAGCTCGCAATGGCGCTCAACTACGCCGGCTCGGCGGCCGACACCGCCAAGCAGGTCCGTGACCTCGAGCAGGCCGGCCTCGATCAGATCTGGGTGGCGGAGGCCTACAGCTACGACGCCGTGAGCGCCATGGGCTACCTCGCTGCCATCACCGAGCGGGTGGAGATCTGCTCGGGCATCCTGCCGATCTACACCCGCACGCCCACGCTCCTCGCGATGAGCGCGGCGGGCATCGACTCGCTCTCCGGCGGTCGCTGCATCCTCGGGCTGGGCGCCTCCGGGCCCCAGGTGATCGAGGGCTTCCACGGTGTGGCCTACGACAACCCGCTCGGCCGCACCCGGGAGATCATCGACATCTGCCGGTCGGTGTGGCGCCGCGACCGCGTGCAGCACACCGGCAAGAACTACGCCATCCCGCTTCCCGAGGGGCAGGGCACCGGGCTCGGCAAGCCGCTGAAGCTCATCAACCACCCCGTGCGCGAGCAGATCCCGATCTACGTCGCCTCGCTGGGTCCGAAGAACGTCGCCATGACAGCCGAGAAGGCCGACGGCTGGCTGCCGCTCTTCTTCTACCCGGAGAAGGCCAACGACGTGTGGGGCGACGACCTCGCCGCCGGCGCCGCCAAGCGCGACGCCTCCCTCGGTCAGCTCGAGGTGGTGGCCGGTGGCCTCTGCTCGATCGGTGAGGGCGCCGAGAAGGTGCGCGAGTTCATGCGCCCGATGATGGCCCTCTACGTCGGCGGCATGGGCGCCAAGGGCAAGAACTTCTACAACGACCTGGTCTGCCGCTACGGCTTCGAGCAGGAGGCCGAGCAGGTCCAGGACCTCTACCTCGACGGCAAGAAGGACGAGGCCGCCGCCCTGCTCCCCGACGAGCTCCTCGAGCGCACCACGCTCTGCGGCGACGAGGGCTACGTGAAGGAGCGCATCGCGGCGTTCAAGGAGGCCGGCGTCACGGTCCTCAACATCACGCCCGTCGCCCCCGACCAGGCCAAGCTCGTCGAGCAGCTCCGCAACCTCGTCGACGCCTGAATCAGTCGCCCCGAGGCGGCCGAAGCAGCCAGAGGCTGGGCGCAGCCCACGCGCCGGCCGCGACGATCCAGATGAGCGCGGTCCGGACCGTCGGCCAGTCCGACGGTTCCGGCCCGTCGAACGCCACGCCGGTGTTGGG
>JALYWQ010000053.1 GCA_030852625.1 Actinomycetota bacterium | reverse complement strand
GCCCGCGTCATGGCGCTCATCGGGTTCGGTGACCGGGCCGACCTGGCCACCTTCGCCGGCCGCATCGCCGCCCGCGACGAGATCGACGCCAGCATGGCCGAGTGGTGCGGCGCCCTCCCCTTGGCCGAGGTCCTCCAGGAGTTCGAGCGGGCCGAAGCTGCTGCGGCCCCGATCTACGACATGGCCCAGGCCGCCGCCGATCCCCACTTCCAGGCCCGCCGCACCACCATCGAGGTCGACGACACCGCCATGCCCGGCCTCCTGGCCCGCCTGTCCGAGACGCCAGGCGAGGTCCGCTGGGCCGGCCGAGCCCTCGGAGCCGACGACCCACCCAAGTGGGCCGACCCCTGCGAACCTGCGGGTGTACATCCCCCCGAGCCGGCATCAGGACCCGCAGGTTCGGAGTTGTGAGGACTAGCGAGCGCTGGTGGCGAGGTCGATGAGCTCGGTCATGATCTTCACGAGCTCGAAGTCCTTGGGCGTGTAGACGGCGGCGACACCTGCGGCCAGCAGGCGGGGGCGATCGTCCTCGGGGATGATTCCGCCGGCGATGATCGGGGCGTCGACGCCCTTCTCGCGGGCCAGGCGGACGACCTCGGGCACGAGCTCGAGGTGGCTGCCCGACAGGATCGAGAGACCGATGACGTCGACGTCCTCGTCGAGGGCCACGGATGCGATCTGCTCGGGGGTGAGCCGGATGCCCTGGTAGATGACCTCGAGGCCGGCGTCGCGCGCCGCCACCGCGATCTGCTCGGCACCGTTGCTGTGACCGTCGAGCCCCGGCTTGGCCACGAGCAGGCGGGGCGGGCCGCCCGGCAGCGCCTTCACCCGCTCGGCCAGCGCCCGCAGCCCGGCGCTCCCGCCACCCACACCGGCTGCTGCCGCGACACCCGTGGGCGCCCGGTACTCGCCGAACACCTCGCGCAGCACGCCGGCCCACTCGCCCGTGGTGCCGCCGGCGTGGGCCAGGTCGATGGTGGCCGCCATGATGTTCTCGGACGTCGCGGCGACGCGACGGAGCTCGTCGAGGGAGCGCTTCACGGCGTCGTTGTCCCGCTCGTCGCGCCACTGGACCAGGCCTTCGATGGTCTCGGCCTCGACGGCGGGATCGACCTTGAGGATCGAGCCCTCACCCTCGAGCGGCGACGGCAGGGCCTCGGCGAACTTGTTCACGCCGACGACGGTGAGCTCGCCGGACTCGATGCGGCGCATCCGCTCGGCGTGGCTGGCCACGAGGCGGCCCTTGAGCTCCTCGATGGCCTCGAAGGCGCCGCCGAGCGACAGCACGTCCTCGAGCTCGGCCCACGCACCGTCGGCCAGCTCGGTGGTCAGGCCCTCCATCACCTTCGAGCCCTCGAAGAGGTCGGGGTACTCGAGCAGGTCGCTCTCGTAAGCCAGCACCTGCTGCATGCGCAGCGCCCACTGCTGGTCCCACGGGCGGGGTAGGCCGAGGGCCTCGTTCCAGGCCGGCAGCTGGATCGACCGGGCCCGGGCGTCGCGGGACAGGGTGACGCCGAGCATCTCCAGCACGATGCGCTGCACGTTGTTCTCCGGCTGCGCCTCGGTGAGGCCGAGGCTGTTGACCTGCACGCCGTAGCGGAACCGGCGGGCCTTCGGGTCGGTGACGCCGTAGCGCTCGAGGCCGATGCGATCCCACAGCTGGGTGAAGGCCCGCATCTTGGCCGTCTCCTCGACGAACCGGATGCCGCTGTTCACGAAGAAGCTGATCGACGCGAACACCTGCGGGAAGCGGTCGTCGTCGACCTGGCCGCTCTCCTTCACCGCGTCGAGCACGCCGATGGCGGTGGCGAGGCTGTAGGCCAGCTCCTGCACCGGCGTGGCCCCCGCCTCCTGCAGGTGGTAGCTGCACACGTTCATGGGGTTCCACATCGGGACCCACTCGGCGCAGAAGGCGATCATGTCGACGATGAGCCGGCGGCTCGGGAGCGGCGGGAAGATGTACGTGCCGCGCGACAGGTACTCCTTCACGATGTCGTTCTGGGTGGTGCCGCGAAGGTCCTTGCTGGCGACCCCCTGCTTCTCGGCGTTGGCGACGTAGAGGCCGAGCAGCCACGCGGCGGTGGCGTTGATCGTCATCGACGTGTTCATCTCGCCCTGCGGGATGCCGTCGAGGAGCTCGCCCATGTGGCCGAGGTGCACCACCGGCACACCGACCTTGCCCACCTCGCCACGGGCCAGCACGTGATCGGGGTCGTACCCGGTCTGGGTGGGGAGGTCGAAGGCGATCGAGAGGCCCGTCTGCCCCTTGGCCAGGTTGCTGCGGTAGAGCTCGTTGCTGGCCCGGGCCGTGGAGTGCCCCGAGTAGGTCCGGATCATCCACGGGCGATCCGGCTGCTCCAGATGGGTCTCCGTCATGTCCGAAATGATCCTCCTACGGGGCCGTGACCACCAAACCCCGGCCTCGTACCCGCTCGGGACGACGACGTAGCCCAGCGAGCCGGCAAGGGCTGCTCGAGAGCCCGACCGAGTCGGGCCAGGTACTCAGCGCGCGGGATCTCGACGACGCCGAGCGTGGCGAGGTGGTCGGTGCGCCACTGCACGTCGAGCAGCCGGTCGGCCCCGTCGTCGCGCAGCAGGTCGACCAGGCCCACCAGCGCCGCCTTCGACGCGTCACGGCGGCGGTGGAACATCGACTCGCCGGCGAACAGCCCGCCGATGGCGAGGCCGTAGAGCCCGCCGGCGAGCCCGTCGTCGTCCCACGCCTCCACGCTGTGGGCCCAGCCCAGGCGGTGGAGCCGGCCGTAGGCGTCGATGAGCTCGCGGGTGATCCAGCCCCCCGGTCGCCGGGGATCGGCGCACTGCGCGATCACCTCGTCGAAGGCGGTGTCGACGCGGATCTCGTAGCGCTTCGATGCCGACGCCAGCGACCTGCTGATCACCAGCCCGTCGAGCGGCAGCACGCCCCGAGGGTCGGGCGACCACCAGCCGATGGACCCACCCAGGGGCATCGGGAACAGCCCCGACCGGTAGGCGTGCAGCAGGGTGCCGGGCTCGAGGTCGGCGCCGATGCCGACCACCCCGTGCTCGTCGGCCTCCTCCGGCGGTGGGAAGCCCCAGGAGCTCGGCGGCGGTTCGATGGGCACCGGGCGAGGGCCGGCTACTTGGTGGTGGCGAACCCGCCGTCGACCGGGATCACCGCACCGGTGATGAACGCGCCCGCTCGCGACGACAGGAAGATGGCCGCGCCCGCCATGTCCTCCGGGGAACCGATCCGCTGCAGCGGCATCATCTTGGCCATTCCGTCGCCGGCCGCCTCGAGGGTGGCCCGCATCATCCGGCTCTGGAACGGACCGGGCGCGATGGCGTTCACCGTGATCTCCGGGGCGAGGTGCTTGGCCAGGTGACGGGTGAGCTGGTGCACGGCGGCCTTCGACGTGGAGTACGAAAAGGTCTCCATGATCGGCACCTGGATGCCGTCGATGGAGCCGATGTTGATCACCCGGGCCGGGCGCTCCTGCGTGCCGGCCGCCTGCAGCAGCGGCAGGAGGAACTTGGTCGTGTGGAACACGCCTTCGACGTTCACGCCGAGCACCCGGGCCCACGACGCCTCGTCGTGCTCGGCGAGGGGGACACCCCAGGTGGCCCCGGCGTTGTTCACGAGGATGTCGAGGGAGTCCCATCGCTCGGCGACGGCGTCGGCCAGCGCCTGGCAGCCGGCCTCCTTCGACAGGTCGGCCACCAGGTAGGAGCACGAGCCGAGCTTCGACAGCTCCTCGGTGGCCTCGCGCAGCGAGTCCTCCTTGCGGGAGGCGATGATCACCTCGGCGCCGGCCTCGAGGAAGCCGGCCGCGATCATGGTGCCGATCCCGCTGGCGCCGCCGGTGACGACGGCCCGCTTCCCGCTGATGTCGAAGAGGTCTGCGCTCATGGCGCAGTTCTAGTGGCTACTTCTTCGAGTAATCGTAGAAACCCGCGCCGCTCTTGCGGCCGAGCTGGCCGGCGGTGACCATGCGGCGGAGCAGCGGCATGGCGGCGTAGTTCGGATCCTTGAACTCGGCGTAGAGCGCGTCGAGGATCGACAGCGAGGTGTCGAGGCCGACGAGGTCGAGCAGCGCGAGCGGGCCCATCGGGAAGTTGCAGCCGCCCTTCATGGCGGTGTCGATGTCGTCCCGGCTGGCCGTGCCGCTCTCGAGCATCCGCACCGCGTTGTTGAGGTACGGGAAGAGCAGGGCGTTCACGATGAACCCGGCCCGGTCCTTCACGGCGACGGGGTCCTTGCCGCACGCGGTGGCGAAGGCCGTCACGGCGGCGACGGTGTCGTCGCTGGCGGTCATCGGGGCGATGATCTCGACGAGGCTCATGGCCGGGGCGGGGTTGAAGAAGTGCACGCCGACCACGTTCTCGGGGCGACCGGTGGCCATGGCCATCTCGATCACCGGGAGGGTGGAGGTGTTGGTGGCGAGGATGGCGCCGGGCTTCACGATGGCGTCGAGCTCGGCGAAGAGGGCCTTCTTCACGTCGAGGTCCTCGACCACCGACTCGAGCACGAGGTCGCAGTCGGCCAGCGCGGCGAGGTCGGCCGTGGCCGACACCCGGCTGGCGATCTCCTTGGCTGCGGTCTCCTCGAGCTTGCCCCGCTCGACCTGCTTGGCCAGCGACTTCTCCAGCCCGGCCACCATGGCGTCGGCGGTGGCCTGCTGGCGGGACCGGAGGACGACCTCCACCCCGGCCTTGGCCGCGACCTCCGCGATCCCGGATCCCATGATCCCCGAGCCGACGATCCCCAAGCGCGTGATGCTCATGGGCGCGCACGTTACCGACGGGTAACCGAACGGCGCCAACGGAGCGGGTGCCGGTGTTCGTCGGAGGCACCGGTAGTGTCCAGCGGCGATGTCTGGGACCCTGGCTCTCGTTGGTGGTGCGGAGTGGCGCCCCGGCTGCGAGTTCGACCGTGACCTGCTCGAGCGCAGCGGTGGCAACGAGGTGCTCGTCGTCCCCACCGCCGCCGCCTACGAGCACCCCGACCGCCTGGTGGAGACCGCCTCCCGCTGGTTCGCCGACTTCGGCGCCACCGTGCGGGCCCTCGACGTGCTCAGCCGGGCCGACGCCCTCGACGAGGGCAAGGTGGCGCCGCTCCTCGAAGCCCGCTGCATCTACCTCGCCGGCACGTCCCCGATGCACCTGCGCAGCGTCCTCAAGGACTCGCCGGCGTGGGACGCCCTCGTCGGTGCCTGGAACGGCGGCGCCGTGCTCGCGGCATCGTCGGCCGGCGCGATGGCGCTCTGCGACCCGATGGTGGACCCGCGCGGCGGCGCCCTCACCCTCGGGCTGGGCCTCATCGGCCAGTTGGCGGTGGTGGCCCACCACGACACCTGGAGCGAGGACAAGGCCAAGCGCACGCTGAAGATCGCGCCCGCGGGGCTCCCGGTGGTGGGCATCGACGAGCGGACGGCGCTGATCCGTGACCCGGACGGGACGTGGCGGGTCGAGGGGGCCGGTTCGGTGGTCGTCCACCTCGACGGCCACCAGGCCGGGCTCGAGGCGCTCCCCTCGTCCTGAGGCCTGTGGGCCGTTTGCCCTAGGGGTCCGGGCCAGGGGACTAGCGCCAAATGGCCCGCACGGGCCATGGCGGCGAGGCCCCGGAATCGGGACGATGGGGACGAGTTCCCCACCCACCCCCAGGACCGCGACGTGGCACCACCCGACCGACCGGGCAAGCAGATGAGCGCACCGAGTGCGCTCGTCGTCGCGTCCGCAGCGTTGGTGGCGCTGGCGCTCAGCCTGGTGGTGCTCGAGCCGATCCTGCTGCCCCTCCTCGGCGTCGTGGCCATCGCCGGCACCCTCGTCGCGCGCCAGCTCCGCACCGGCGACGGCGGCCTGCAGATCGATCAGATCGAGCGCCTCCGGGAGGCAGAGCTGGCCCTCGCCAGCGTGGGCACCACCAAGGACGCCGCCCGCCGGCTCGCCGACCTCGCCATCGCACTCCTCGGCGCCCCGTCGGCCACCGTGATCATCGAGGGCATCGGCGACACCGTGCGCATGACCGCCGGCGACACCCGCACGTCGGTGTTCGGCACCGGGAGCCGGATGCGCCTGCTCGACGACGACGGTGTGCCGTGCGGTTCGATCGCGGTGGCGGCCCGCCGTGACGGGCGGCCCTACTCCTCGCAGCAGGAGCGCATGCTCGACGCCCTGGCTCAGCGGGTGTCGAGCACCCTCCACCGCCTCTCGTTGCTGAACGACGTGCAGAGCGAGCGCCGCACCCTGCGCGACGTGTTCGGGTCCTCCTCCGACGGGATCTTCTCCGTCGGGAGCGATCTCGTGGTCCGCTCCTGGAACCCCGCCATGGCCGTCAGCACCGGCATCCCGACCGAGGAGGCCGTCGGCCGACCGGTGTCGGAGGTGTTCCGACCCGTCGACCAGGCGGACCGACCCGTGCACACCCACACCTTCATGTCCGACCATCCGGGCGAGCTCGCGCTCGTGCGGGTGGAGGGGGCCGGTGGCGAGGAACGGTGGTTGACCTGCAGCTGGTCGCCGCTCCCCGAGGGTGGCTACGTGACGGTGGCCCGCGACGAGACCGAGCGCAAGAAGCTGCAGGACGACAAGGACGGCTGGATCGCCCAGGTGAGCCACGAGCTGCGCACGCCGCTCACGCCGATCAAGGGCTTCCTGCACACCCTGCAGCGCCGGGAGGAGCAGCTCGACACCGCCGATCGCCAGCGCATCTACGAGGTGATGCTCCGCGAGGAGCTCCGGCTCGAGAACCTGGTCAACGGCCTGCTGCAGGCCACCTCGATCGAGAGCGGCGGGCTGGTCGTGTCGCCACGCGAGGTCGCCTGGGCTGATCTGGTCGGCGAGCAGGTCGACCTGTACCGCCACTCCGAGCCGCCCCGCCGCATCTCGCTGGCCGTCGATCCCGCCGTCGGTGAGGTGCTCGCCGACTCGGCACTGGCCACCAGCGTCGTCACCAACCTCCTCTCGAACGCCCTCAAGTACTCACCGCCTGACACCACCATCGAGGTGACGATCGAGCGTGAGGACGACGTCGTCGTCACCACCGTGAGCGACCACGGCCAGGGCATCGCCCCCGGCGATCGGAACCGGATCTTCGACAAGTTCACCCGGGTCGGCAACCACCTCACCCGCACCCAGCAGGGCGTCGGGCTGGGCCTCTACATCGCGCGCCGCTCCGTCGAGCAGCTCGGCGGCACGATCTGGTGCGACGACACGCCCGGCGGCGGCGCCCGGTTCGGCTTCACCCTCCCAGCCGTCGGCCCGGCACCGGCGGCGCCGACGCGCGGCCGGAAGAAGAAGCTGGTCGCGACTACGACTCGGTGATCGTGACCTTGGAGATCTTGATCTCCTCCGACGGGGTGCCGGGATCGCTCTCCATGCCGACCGCCTCGATGGCCGTGGCCACCTCCATGCCCTCGGTCACCTTGCCGAAACGGCTGTAGTTGGGGTCGAGGTTGACGCCGGCATCGCCGACGACGATGAAGAACTGGCTCCCGCTGGTGTTCGGCCCGGAGTTGGCCATGGCGATCGAGCCGATCTCGTACGCGGGGGAACCGGTGGGCAGCTCGTCCGGGATCTCGTAGCCGGGGCCACCGCTACCGGTGCCGGTGGGGTCGCCACCCTGGAGCATGAAGCCCTTGATGATCCGGTGGAAGATCACGTCCTCGTAGAACCGGTTGCGGGCGAGGAACACGAAGCTGTTCACGGTCTTCGGGGCGTTGACGGCGTCGAGCTCGACGGTGATGTCGCCCTTGTTGGTGGAGATCACGGCCGTATAGGTCTTCGTCACGTCGATGCACGCCTGCGGCCCCGAGGTGAAGGTCTGGGTCTTCTCGGCCGCCCCCTCCGCCGGCGGGCACGGCGTGTCGCCGATCGCGGGGCCTGGAGTGGTGGTCGCCGTGGTGTCGTCGGCGACGGTCGTCGTGGAGCCCTCCGTGGCGACGTCGTCACCGTCGTCGTCCCCACCGGAGAACACGGAGATGCCGATGGCCACCAGGGCCACGAGGGCCAGCACGATCCCGAAGCCGCGAAGGCTCCGGTTCCGCTGCTGCTTCTTGGTCATCTGCTGCTGCGCCATCTGGCGCTGCATCCGGCCCTCGTCCTGTCGCTGTCGCTTCTCGCTCGGCATGGGCGGGATCGTAGTCACGGCCCTTCCCCCACCTGCAGTCGGCGTGAACGCTTTGTCGCGGCTCGAGGGGGCGGCGGTAGCGTGCCCCGATGGCCCTCGTCGTCCAGAAGTTCGGCGGCACCTCGGTGGCCGATCCCGAACGGATCCGCGAGGTGGCCGACCACGTCGCCCGCACCCGTCGTCGGGGCGACGACGTCGTGCTCGTGGTGAGCGCCATGGGCAAGGAGACCGACGAGCTGATCCGCCTGGCCAGCGCGGTGTCCAAGGTGCGGCCCGGCCGGGAGATGGACATGCTCATCACCGGTGGCGAGCGGAAGGCCACCGCCCTCGTGTGCATGGCGCTCCACGACATCGGCGTGCCCGCCGACAGCTTCACGGGCAGCCAGGCCGGCTTCATCACCGACGACACCCACACCAACGCCAAGATCGTCGAGCTCCGCCCCGACCGGCTGCGGGCGGCCCTCGCCGCCGGGCGCACCCCGGTGATCGGCGGCGCCCAGGGCGTGTCGGCCGACGCCCACGACGTCACGTTCCTCGGCCGGGGCGGCTCCGACACCACCGCCGTGGCGCTCGCCCACGCCCTCGACGCCGACTCGTGCGAGCTCTACACCGACGTCTCGGGCGTGTTCAACGCCGACCCGCGCGTGGTACCCGGCGCCCGGCGCATGCAGCACGTGAGCTTCGACGAGATGCTCGAGATGACCGCCAACGGCTGCCCGAAGCCCGCCATGCGGTGCGTCGAGTTCGCCCGCACCTGGAACGTGCGCCTGCACGTCCGTTCAGCGTTCACCTGGGAGCCTGGCACCTGGGTGCAGGAGGAGGATCCGTCCATGGAGCAGGCCATCGTGTCGGCCGTCGTGCACGACACCTCCGAGGCCAAGGTGACCGTCAGCGGGGTGCCCGATCAACCGGGCATCGCCGCGAAGCTGTTCCGGCTGCTCGCCGACCGCGACGTCAACGTCGACATGATCGTGCAGAACGTGTCCGATCACGGTGTCACCGACATCTCCTTCACCGTCCCCCACGACGAGCTCGGCACGGCCGACGAGTCCATGCGGGCGCTGGCCACCGAGCTCGGCGCCACTGTGGTCACCACCGACCAGGACATCGCCCGCGTCAGCCTCGTCGGCGCCGGCATGAAGTCGAACCCCGGCGTGGCAGCCAAGACCTTCGAGGTGCTCGCCTCGGCCGGCATCAACATCGAGATGATCTCCACGTCGGCCATCCGCATCTCCTGCATCGTCCGCGAGGCCGAGGTGGAGAAGGCCGTGCAACTCCTCCACGACGCCTTCGAGCTGGGGTAGGTCCCGCCACAACCCTTTAGGGGTTCACGGGGGTGCTCCGTAGACTGAGCGGATGCGCATCGGCATCTTCGGCGCCACCGGTCAGGTCGGTGGGGTCATGCTCAACATCCTCCGCGAGCGCGACTTCCCGGTCGACGAGCTCCGCCTCTTCGCCTCGGCCCGTTCGGCCGGTCGCACCATCGAGTGGAACGGCCAGGACCTCGTGGTCGAAGACGCCGACACCGCCACCTTCGACGGGCTCGACCTGGCCCTCTTCTCGGCTGGCGCCACGGCGTCCCGAGCCCTGGCCCCCAAGGTGGCCGCCGCCGGCGTCACGGTGATCGACAACAGCTCGGCCTGGCGGATGGACCCCGAGGTGCCGCTCGTGGTGCCCGAGGTCAACGCCGACGCGCTGGCCTCGATCCCGAAGGGGATCGTGGCCAACCCCAACTGCACGACGATGGTGGCCATGCCGGTGCTCAAGCCGCTCGACGTCGCAGCCGGCCTCGAAGCCCTCGTGATCAGCACCTACCAGGCGGTCTCCGGTGCCGGGTTGGCGGGCGTCACCGAGCTCGAGGAGCAGGTCACCAAGGTGATCGACGGGGCCGCCGCGCTGGCCCACGACGGCCGTGCCGTGGAGTTCCCGCCGGCCCAGAAGTTCCCCCGCACCATCGCCTTCAACGTGATCCCGAAGGCCGGCAACCTCGTCGACGACGGGCTCCTCGAGACCGACGAGGAGCAGAAGCTCCGCAACGAGAGCCGCAAGATCCTCGGTCTCCCTGACCTGCTCGTGTCGGGCACCTGCGTGCGGGTGCCGGTGTTCACCGGCCACTCGCTCTCGATCAACGCCCGCTTCCGCGACCCGATCTCCCCGGCCCGTGCCGCCGAGCTCCTCGCCGAGGCCCCCGGCGTGCTCCTGGACGACATCCCGACCCCGCTCGACGTGGCTGGTGGCAACGCCACCCACGTCGGCCGGTTGCGCCAGGATCCCACCGCCCCCGACGGCCGCGGCCTGGCCCTCTTCGTGAGCGGCGACAACCTCCGCAAGGGCGCCGCCCTCAACGCCATCCAGATCGCCGAAGCCCTCCTCGCCCGCCGCTAGGCGGCCGAGGAGCCCCTCACGGGCAGTCGCAGGGGATCATCCCGCAGCGGGGGCAGCCCCCGGCGTAGCGCTGGACGGCCTCCTCCAGGCTGAGGTCGAGCTGCACCGCCAGCGACGCCAGCCACGCCAACACGTCACCGAGCTCGTGGAGCTGCTCGTCCCGGCTGCCCTTGCGCACCGCCTGGGCCAGCTCGCCGAGCTCCTCGGCCAACCACGCGACCGTGGCCGGGATGCCCCGGCCACGGTCTCGCTCTCCGTAGGTGTCTTCGATCAGGTCCTGCAGGTCGGCGAGCTCCACGCCGCCGACCGTAGACCTGGTCGGCTACTTCCGGCCGAGGTTGGCCGTCCAGTACGGCGTGCCGTTGGCGCTGGTCGCCTTGCCGAAGCCGATGTCCTTGTAGGTCGCCTTCATGAAGTTCTTGCAGTGCCCCGGGCTGCTGAACCAGCTGTCGATGACGGCCTGCTCGGAGGACTGGCCGTAGGCCACGTTCTCGGCCAACGCCGTCCAGCCCGTGTAGCCGGCGGCCTCGACCCGATCGTCCATCTCCGACCCGTTGGCACCGATGTGGCTCATCTTGTTGTTGGCCGCCATCCAGTTGGAGTGGCCCTGCGCCGCCTTGGCCAGCTGGCGGTTGGCGACGAGTGCGGGAGCCGGCGGGAAGTACCCCTCGCTGCCACAGCTCCGACCCTGGGCCCGGACCTTGTTGACCATGGCCGTCATGCGGTCGCTCATGGTGGCGATCGGCGTCAGATCCGGCTGCTTGTAGACCTGCGGGATCTTCGTGAAGTCGGTGTAGGTCTGCTTCGTCGGGAGCTGGGGAGCGGTATCCGCCCCGGCGGCCTGGGCGCCAGCGCCCAGCACCACTCCGGACATCGCCAGCCCCACCACCGTGTTGCGGATCCATCCCTTGCCCATCTTGCTCACCCCTTCGGTTCGGCACGTCGTTGCGTGCGTTCGGTTGATGGGATGAGCATGCGGGAGCCGGGGGTACCCCCACATCCCTGCATCCAGGGATCCTGCGGTGCCCAATTCCCGCTGGTCACCCGCCGGCTGGCTGCGACGATGGCCCGATGCAGATCTACCGGGTCATCGTGCGAGGGCGCTTCTCCGACCTCGACCCCATCACGACCGCGGTGCTCCTCGACGAGCTCGAACGGACCGATGAGCTCGACTCGTACACGTTCACGAAGGACGGGACCCTGACCTTCGACCGGCGGCTCGACTTCTGGAGCGTGCGGGTCGAGGTCCGCGTGCCCGACGACTCGTCCGACGATCCGAAGACCACCGCGTTCGAGCGGGCGACCGGCATCGCCCAGGAGCACCTGAGCCGGCGCGGTGCCGCGGGAAAGGACCTGCGCGTCACCGGTCAGGCCATGGCCGACGTGTGGCGCGACTGACCGCGACAGAGGCCCTCACCGTTCGCACGGAAAGGGCCTCTGGTCAGGGCTTCTTCGGTTGGTCGGGTGGAGAGGATTTGAACCTCCGACCTCTGCGTCCCGAACGCAGCGCTCTGCCAAACTGAGCCACCACCCGGGGGAGGGGTCAGGGTATCGCATCCCCTTTCGGGGTCCGAAAGCGATCCCCTCAGCTCAGGTCGGGGGTGGCCACCGTGACCTGCGCGAGGAGGTCGGTGGCGGAGCGCCGGAGGGCGAAGGCGTCGAGGGGCTTCACGAGCCACCCGTCGGCTCCGGAGCGTCGAGCCAGCTGCACGTCGGCCTGGCGGTCGAGGAGCATCAGCACCGGCACCTCGGGGAGGCGCCCGTCGCCGGCCTCGTGGCGCAGGTTGAGGCAGGCCGCGATCCCGCCCATGTTCCCGATCTGCAGATCGAGGATCACGAGGTCGGGGTTCGAGCTGGCCACTGCGTCGGCGACGACCTTGCCCTCCCGCACCCGGACCACGTTGGTGGACTCGTCGGCCAACGCCGCGGCAACCTCGGCGTGCACTGCGTCGTCGTCGGTTGCGATCAGGACCTCGGTCACAACGGGTGAAGTTAGTACCGCCCGTGGACCGACTCCATCCTGAGCTGGCTACGATCCCCTGGACGCACGGGTGGACGACGACCCCGACCCGGGAGGACGCGTGCTCGACATCGAGGTGGAACAGGCCAGCACCTACACGCTGTGCCGACCCGTCGGCGAGCTCGACGCCTACACCGTGAGCCAGTTCCGCGAGGCCCTGGGGGGCCTGGCGAGCGAGAAGTACCTGCTCATCGACCTCTCGTCGGTCCCGTTCATGGACTCCGCGGGCCTGGGTGCGCTCATCGGCGGCATCCGCCGGGCCCGTGAGGCGGGGGGCGACGTCGCCGTCGCCTGCTCCCGCCCCACGCTGATCCGGCTGCTGCACACCACCGGCTTCGACCGCATCGTGTCGGTCACCGAGACCGTCGACGCAGCAGCAGCTGCGCTCGCCGAGTCGGCCAACACTCCCGACTAGCTCGTCAGCGCCTCAGGGCTCGGCGTGGCGGAGGAGGTGCTGGGCCACCTCGGTGAGACCGTCGAGGTCGTGCACGTCGGTCGACAGGAACGGCACCCGCACGGCCGGAGCCGGCGCCACCACTGCGGCGAGCCCGGCCACGTGGTGCTCCTCGCGCGAGGCGACGAGCTGGAAGTCGGCCAGGTTGCGGTAGAGCCCGCCGAGGTCGGTGCCCTCAAGGGTGCCGGCCCGGGCCGCGGTGGCCTCGGCCAGGCCGTCGCCGAACGGCGGGTGCATCCGGTTGACGATCAGGGCCCGCACCGAGATCGACGCCTCGGCCAGCTTCTCGGCGAAGAACCGGGCCTCCTCGATCGTGTCGCGGCGGGGCGACGCCACGAGCACGAACGCCGTGTCGTCGTCGGACAGGAGCTCGAGGACGGCCTCGGCCCGATCCCGGAAGCCCTGCTCCATGCCTTCGAAGGCCTGGAAGAAGGCGATGGCATCGTCGATCACCTCGGCGCCGACCACCCGGGAGACGGTGCGGAAGAACGTCTGGGCGGCCACGTTGACGGCCTTCACGATCCCCCGGCCGGGCGAGGTGATCATCCGGAACAGGCGGTGGTCGAGGAACCGCGACAGCCGCCGGGGGGCGTCGATGAAGTCGAGGGCGTTCCGGGTGGGCGGGGTGTCGACCACGATGAGGTCGAAGTCGGTCTGCTGGTTCAGCTCGTAGAGCTTCTCCATCGCCATGTACTCCTGGGTGCCCGAAAGGGCCCCGGAGATGTTCCGGTAGAACTTGTTGCCGAGGATCCGCTGGCCCTGCTCGGGCGACCCGGCGTTGGCCACCACCAGGTCGTCGAAGGTGCTCTTGGTGTCGAGCATGAGGGCCCACAGCTCGCCGGGCCAGGGGCCGTCGATCTTCGACGGGGTGCCCGTGAGCCCGGCCAGACCGAGGGCGTCGGCCAACCGCTTGGCGGGGTCGATGGTGACGACGACGGCCCGTCGCCCGAGGCGCGCCGCTTCGAGGGCCAAGGCCGCCGCGGTGGTGGTCTTGCCGACCCCGCCGGACCCACAGCACACGAGGATCCGGCGTTCGGCGAGCAGCTCGGGAAGGGTGGGCCCGGCCATCACACGGCCTCCGGCAGCTCGGCGATGGCGGCGAGGAGCCGATCGGCGAGGAGATCGAGCTCGACCGGACCGATCTCGGTGGTGAACACGAACGGGAGCCGCAACTGGGGCAGCGGGAGCTGGTCGGCCAGGCGGCCCACCTGCTCGGCCTGCAGCGCCATCCGTTCCCGGCGGAACGTGGCGGCGGCGGCCAGTTCCTCGGCCTCCCCCTCGCGCAGCGTGGTGCCGGCGGCCTCCGCGGCCGCCGCCGGATCGGCGTCGAGGCCCTCGACGGGCTCGTAGAGGCCGTTCACCACCACCGGTCCGAGGCCGACGCCGACCCGGTCCTCGAGGCTGAAGGCGGTGTCGACGAGCTCGTTGACCGGCGTCTCCTCGGGCAGGGTGACGAGCACCACCCGGCACCGGTCGTGGTCGGTGAGCATGGCCAGAACGTCCTTGGCCTGGGCGTTGATCGGCCCCACCTTCACGGTGTCCTGCAGCGCCCGGGCGGCTTGGAGGAACGTGATGGCGTGGCCGGCGGCGGGGGCGTCGAGCACGATCAGGTCGTCATCGCCGTACAGCTCGAGCGACTTCACCTTGCCGAGCACGAGGATGTCCTTGATGCCGGGCACGGCGGTGGCGACCATGTCGAGCGCCCCGCTGGAGACCAACCGCTTCGACACCCGGGACAGCCCGTGCTCCTGGAGGTACTCCAACAGGGCCTCGTCGGGGGTCACGGTGCGGGCCCGCACCTCCCCCTCGGCGTTGGGCCCGCCGCCGGGGGCGAGGACCACCTCCTCGTACTCGAGCTCGGACTGGCCGAACATGGTCGGGAGGCCCGACTTGCCCTCGACCTCCACGAGCAGGGTCGACCGTCCGGTCTTGGCCGCGGCCCGGGCCAGGGCCGCGCTGACCACGGTTTTGCCCACACCGCCCTTCCCGGCAACGATGAGCAACCGCGATGCACCGAAAAAGCGAGCTGGATCCAAGAACCTCATCCCGGTCGATGACGGGGGTGTCCCCCGCCCCCTGGCGACGGACCGGGTCGAGGCTAGTGCTGGCGCTCCTCGGCGCCGCACTCCTCCTCACCGGACTCGTCGGCGGCGTCACCACGGCGGCGGCCGCCCCGGCCCAGGCCGGCGGTCGCGGCTTCGTGGCCGTCATCGAGGTCAGCGGTCTGCTCGACCGGGTGCTCGTCGACTTCATCACCACCCAGATCGCCGAGGCCGAGGACGACGGTGCCGTGGCCCTGGTCCTCCAGATGAACAGTGGCGGCGCCGTGGTCGCCGACGACCGTCTGGCCGAGCTGCTCGATCGGATCCGCACCGCCGACGTCCCGGTCGACGTGTGGGTCGGCCCCTCCGGGAGCCAGGCGTCCGGGGAAGCCACCGAGGTGCTGGCCGCGGCCCGCACCGTGGGCGTGGCCCCGGGGAGCCATGTGGAGCTCACCCGCGCGCTGCTGGGTGACCGGCGCCTCGACGGCGCCGCCGCCGTGGGCGATCGCCTCGACGCCGAGGAAGCGGTGGAGCTCGGGGTCGTGGACAACGACGAGCCGGTGGTGGGCCAGTTCCTGCTCACCCTGGACGGGGTCGAGAGCCGGGTCGTCACCGACGACGAAGGCGAACGCACCCGTGAGCTCGTCACCCGGGCCCGGTTCGCCGGCCTCCCGCTCGCCGGCCAGCTCATGCACACGGTGGCCAGTCCGCCGGTGGCCTACCTGCTCTTCGTGATCGGCCTGGCCCTCATCGTGTTCGAGCTCTTCACCGCCGGCATCGGCGTGGCCGGGTTGGTCGGGGCCGGCTCGATCGTGCTCGGCGCCTACGGCCTGGCCGCCCTGCCCACGAACCCGGTCGCCATCGGCCTGCTCCTGTTCGCGGTGTTCGGCTACGCCATCGACGTGCAGACCGGGGTCCCCCGCGCCTGGAGCGTGATCGGCACCCTGTCGTTCGTGGCCGGCTCGGTCCTCATCTACGACGGCCGGTCGCTGTCGTGGGTCACCCTCCTCATCGGAATCATCGGGATGACCCTGGCGATGGTCGGTGGCATGCCGGCCATGGTCCGGACCCGGTTCTCGACGCCCACGATCGGTCGGGAGTGGATGGTCGGCGAGGTCGGCACGGCCCGGTCGGCGGTGTCACCCGACGGCGTCGTGCTCGTGCGGGACGCCCCGTGGCGAGCCCACACCAGCCGGGTCACACCCATCGAGGAGGGCGACGCCGTCCGCGTGACCGCCATCGACGGGCTCGTCCTGCAGGTCGAGCCGGTCGAGGACGAGGCACCCGCCCCCGCGTGACCGCGGGCACCCTCGGTGCCCTGACCAGGACCGATGCGATCGGCCCGCTCGCGATAACGATCGTTCTGCTCGCGAAGGTTCACCCTTGTTTGCCCGAAATGGGCGACGGTAGGGTCGGCTCCGAAAGGGGGATGCCACGTGAGCGCACAGCGTGTCGACGAGGCTTGGCAGTTGAAGGCCGCGTGCCGCGGCCCGCAGGCTGAGGTCTTCTTCCCGCCGTCCCATTTCGAGCGCAAGGACGAGAAGCTCGACCGGGAGGGCAAGGCCAAGGACATCTGCCGAAGCTGTCCCGTCCGCCAACCATGTCTCACCTACGCCATCAGGATCCGTGAACCCCACGGGATCTGGGGCGGGTTGAACGAGGTGGAGCGCAAGCAGCACATGCTGCAGCGGGCCAACTAGCCGAACGTCCGACGCCCCTCAGCGGGCGTCGACCAGCAACGACTGCAACGACCGGCCGATCGGGCCCTGTTCGTCCCAGAGCGCGCTCTGGGCCAGACCGACGCCGTCGTCGGCCAGCTCGGTCCGGGCGTCGAGGCACACCCACTCCCCCGCCGGCAAGCGGTGGAGGTGGATCGTCAGGTCGGGGTTGATGAACACGTGGGTGGCCCAGTCGGCCACCGCGCTCACCCCGTTGCCGAAGTCGGCCGCCGCCGCCACGCGCTGCAGGGGGGTTGGCTCCTCGCCGGCGACGACGGGCACCCGGAGCCGGATCCAGTCCTGCACCGGCCCCGGCTCGAGGAAGCTCCCGGCCACGAACCGGTGCTCGACCCCGATGTTGTGGAAGGCGTCGTAGTCGACGGCCGTGGCGACGTCGCCGCGCATCGCCTCCGGCACCGAATCCGGGCCGGGCGGCCCCGCTTCGGG
>JALYWQ010000501.1 GCA_030852625.1 Actinomycetota bacterium | reverse complement strand
GAGCTCGGTGGCCGCCGCGGCCGTCGCTCGCACGCCGGCCATAGCGACGAGCACCCGGCGGGCGGACGCGATGATCGCCTCGCCGCTCGCCGTGGGAGCGACCGTGCGGCCGGCCCGGCTGAAGATCTCGACGCCGAGCTCGGTCTCGAGGGTACGGACGCCTTGGGACAGCGAGGGCTGGCTCACGTGCAGCGCGGCGGCGGCCCTCGTGAACCCACCGTGGTCGGCCACTGCGACGACGTACTCGAGCTGCCGTAGATCCATAGGCACAACCTATGCACTACATCGGTCATCTGCCATGTACCTATTGGCAGGTCACCGGCACAATGGGCACATGCAGGTTGCCGCCATCGCCGGGATCGGAATCGGGATCGGGTTCCTCGGCGGCCTGTTCGGCAAGGGCGGTTCAGCGATGGCCACGCCGCTCCTCGCTGCCGTCGGTGTCCCGCCCCTCGCCGCCGTGGCGGCGCCGCTCCCGGCCACCATCCCGTCGACGGCCACCGCCGGCTGGGCCTACTGGCGAGCCGGCCACCTCGACCCTCGTGTCGCGTCCGTCGCCATCGCATTCGGCGTGCCAGCGACCCTGCTCGGCGCCCTGGCCACCCAGTGGGTGGACGGCTCGGCGCTGCTCGGGCTCACCGAGGTCCTCCTCGTGATCATCGGCCTGCGGTTCGTGCTCGTCCGTTCGGCCCCGCCGGCCACGATCCCGGCCGCAACCGTCACCCCGCCGCTGGGCATGATCGCCGCAGTCGCCATCGGGGTCGGGTTGGTGTCGGGCCTGCTGGCCAACAGCGGCGGTGCGCTCCTGGCCCCGATGTTCGTGACGATGCTCCGGCTCCCGCTGAAGGCGGCCTTCGCCTCGTCGCTCGCAGTGGCCGCCGTGCTGGCCATCCCCGGCACGCTGGTGCACGCCTTCCTCGGCCACATCGACTGGGCGCTCGTGGCGGTGTTCGCGGCGACGAGCATCCCGCTCAGCTACGTCGGTGCCCGGGTGGCCATCAAGGCCGACGTCGCCCACCTCGAGCGGGCCTACGGGGTCGGCCTCACGCTGTTCGGCGCCGTGTTCCTGCTGGTCCACTGACGGCGGTTGGCAGGCCGGTCCGGCAGACTGACCGGCGATGGAGGAGCACGTGTTCGCCGAAGTCGGCCAGGCCTTGCGGGGCCTGTTGCCCGAGGAGCTCGGTGCGCTCCAGCTGAAGGCCCACCGCTACGGCCTGAAGGTGTGGTTCGGCGTGCCCGGCAAGGCCACGCGCGAGCACTACGAGGCGCAGGTGATCGGCGCCAAGCACGTTCCCGCGGCCACCACGCTGGCCATCGAGGTCGGCTTCCACGCCGAGCACCCGGATCCCGCGTTGAACAGCGGGGTGTTGGCGCGGCTCGCCACCAAGGAGCGGTCGTGGCGCAAGGTGCTGGGGCCCGAGCCGGTGTCGGGCCCGTTCATCGACGATCGCCACGGGTGGCAACGGCTCTCCGAGACGTGGCCCGACCCCGACCTCGACGACCCGGATCTCGCGATCGAGCTGGCCACCCGGCTCACCGACTACATCACGTCGATCGAACCGCTCCGCACCGCGACGGCCGCGAAGGCGTGAGCGAGGGTCAGACCGTCACGACGAGGCTGGCCAGGTAGCCCTCCTCCGCGCTTCCGCCCACCGTCGCGAGCTGGATCGCGGACCCGTCGCTGAACACCATGTCCTGCTCGAGCGACACACCTTGGAGGGTGCGCAGGCTCGCCTCGTAGCCGGCGGTGGCGTAGACCGCTTCGCAGATGTCCTTCGGGAAGGCCAGCTGCGAGGTGGCGATCTTGTTGCGAGCCGACGTGATCGACGTCAGCGACGGGTACACCTCGAAGTGGATGTGGGGCCAGCGTCCCGGATAGCAGGCGGGGAAGATGGTCGTGAAGAGGACGGTGCCGTCGGCGGCGGCGCCCTGGACGCCCCGCAGGTAGTTCTCGTCGACGATCTCGCGGTCGTACATCGAGTAGCGGGCGTCGCGGTCGCACTGCCACACGTAGACCGCCGCGCCCGGGAGGGTCCGGCAGGTGACGGCGTCGAAGACCGAGAGCTGGAGGCGGAGCTCGACCCCCTCGGCCACGCCGGTGGCACCGCCGAAGCTCGACCGGATGTCGCTGCGGACCACCCCGCTGTCCTGCAGGGCGCTCGGGCCGTTGGAGCCGTCGCCGGGGAACGGCCCCGCGGTCTCCTCGGGGGTGGCACCCCCGCAGTCGGGGGCCTCGGTGGTGCTGGAGCCGGCCGACGTGGAGCCGGTGGTGTCGCTGGCGGCGTCGCTGTCGTCGGAGCTGCAGCCGACCACGGCGAGGAGCCCGGCGCCGCCGAGGACCTGGAGGGCCCGGCGTCGTCCGAGGAGGCGCGGGAGGTCGGCCGAGAGGCCGAGGTCGTGGGGCTCGTCGTGGTGGTGGCCGGTGTGGGATGCCATGTCGGATCGCCTCGCGGGGTTCGGGTTTCGCCCTCCAGCGTCGCAGGTCGGCGATCCGGATCACCATCGACGGCGGCGCTAGAACTGCGGGCGTGCTGGATGGAGTGCGCGTCGTGGAGCTCGGGGTGTGGGTGGCCGGACCGGCCGCCGGTGGTGTGCTCGCCGACTGGGGGGCCGACGTCATCAAGGTCGAGGCCCCGGCCGGCGACCCGTTCCGGCGGATGCTGCAGGTCACCGGCGGTGCCGGGGCCGACATGGCCAGCCCGCCGTTCGACCTCGACAACCGGGGCAAGCGATCGGTCGTCCTCGACCTCCGCACCGACGAGGGCCGCGGACACATGCAGCGCCTCCTCGCCACCGCCGACGTGTTCCTCACCAACCTCCGACCCGAGGCGGTGGCCGAGCTCGGGCTCGGGTCCGATGCCCTGCGGGCCGCCCACCCGTCGCTGATCTACGCCTGCGTCACCGGCTACGGCCGCACCGGTCCCGACGCCGGCCGGGCCGGGTACGACGTGGGTGCCTTCTGGGCCCGGTCGGGTCTGGCGTCGACCGCGGTGCCCGACGGTGAGCCCCAAGGCCACTTCCGCGGCGGTATCGGCGATCACGTCACCGCCCTCACCGTGCTGTCCGGCATCCTCGGCGCCCTCTACGAACGGGAGCGCACGGGCGAGGGGCGGGTCGTCGACGTCTCCCTCCTGCGCACCGGCACCTACTGCTTCGGCTGGGACCTGAGCATGCAGCTGCGCTGGGGCAAGGTCGGGCCGACGTTCGGCCGGGCCGAGCAGACCAACCCGATGATCAATCCGTACCGGGCCTCCGACGGCGCCTGGTTCTGGCTCCTCGGCGTGGAGTCCGATCGCCTGTGGCCGAAGCTCCTCGCCGCCGTCGACCGAGCCGAGTGGGCTGACGACGAGCGGTTCGCGTCGCCGCGCGCCCGTCGGCACAACGCCGCCGAGCTGATCGGTCTGCTCGACGCCATGTTCGCCACCCGCACCCGCGACCAGTGGACGGCGATCTTCGACCAGCACGACGTCTGGTGGGCACCGGTCAACACCCCCGCCGACGTGGTGGCTGACCCCCAGGCCGAGGCGGCCGGTGCGTTCGTCGACGTGCCCGGCGGCGCCTGGTCCGACGCCCACCGAGCCCCGGCAAGCCCCGTCCAGTTCGACGGCCAGCCCATCACCCCGGGCCCGGTCCCAGCACTAGGCGAGCACACCGAGCAGATCCTCAAGGAGCTCGACCAAGCCGACAACTGACCCGGCGAGTTCTGCCCGCAACGCGCCGGGCGAAAGGTCAAACGAAAGGGCGCGAAAGACAGGGCGGCGGGGTCGCCGGCTCGGGCGCTACGTAGCGGCCACGTCAGAACGAGAAATCGGTGTGGCAGGTGCACGTCACACGTGCAGAT
>JALYWQ010000493.1 GCA_030852625.1 Actinomycetota bacterium | reverse complement strand
CCGGCGGCGCGCCGGCCGCGGCGCCGTCGTCGACGATGCGGATGAGGGTCCGGTAGAGCGCACCGAGCCGGTCGGCGAACCCGGCCGGCGCCGGCGGGAGGTCGACCGAGCGGTCGGTCGATGGAGCGGTGGCGGGCGTCGTGGGTGACGTGGTGGAGGGCGACGTGGTGGAGGGCGACGTCGAGGTGCTCGTCGGCGGCGCTGCCGTCGTGGTGGTCGTCTGGGCTCGGTCGATCGTGGTCGACGTGGTGGCCGTGGGTTCGCCGACCGCTGGGTCGCCGACGGTGGTCGTGGTGGGCTCGTCTTCCTGCGCCGCCGCCACACCGGGCACTCCGGCCACGGCCACGATCGCGGCGACCAGCGCGGCCCGCCACCTCATCGGCCGAGCTCCTGGTAGCAGGCCTGGTAGAGGCGGAAGGCGTCGGCATGGCGCCCGGCCTCGAGGGCGTCGTCGGCCAGCGCGAGGAGGTTGGGCGCGGCGCCGTTCACCGGCAGGCCCACTCGCTGGGCCGAGGCCAGCGACTGCGTGACAACGGACTTGACGCCGATCGGTTCGGCGTCGAGGTAGCCGCCCTCGCTGGCGGGCAGCTGGTAGGCCACGTCGGGCACCCCGTCACCGTCGGCAGCCAGGGCGGCGTGGAGGTCGGCGAGGAGGACCTCGTCGCTGGCGGCCTGCACGCCCTGCAGCTGCTCGCTGACCACGATGACGCCGTCGTTCGAGTTGGCGAGGGTGCGCTCGGTGCGTTGCAGGAGCTCCCACAGCACGAGGAGGGTGTTCTCGGTGTTGAAGTTGAGCTCGTACTGGTTGTTGACCTCGCAGTAGTGGTAGATGACCTGGAGGTAGCTCAGCGCTTCCTGGGCCAGCTCGAGCAGCTCGGCGAGCACCGACGTCACGAACTTGGCCGGGTTCGGCAGCTCGATCGGCGGGATCGTGATCTCCTCGGGGATGAGGTCGAGCACGGTCTTGACCGCGATCGCGGCGACGGTCGCCGAGAAGACGGCGTCGTGACCCAGGTTCGCGCCCGGGGGCGGGGGTGGGCAGGGGACGGTCTCACCCGGCGCCACCGGCGCCGACGGGAGGAAGGGTCCGGGCGGCGGTTCGATGTCGTCACTGGAGGCGGCGAGCGCCACCGGGCCGGCCTGCACCACACCCAGAGGAGCATCACCGCCGGTCCCCGTCGCCTCGGCCATGGCGTCGGCCAGCCGCGAGGTCTGGGACGTCTCCTCCGCCAGGCGAGCCATCGTGGGCGCCACGTCCGCCCAACCCGGCACCTCGACGATGGCGGCGTAGGTCTGATCGAGCTCCTGCGGGGTCAGCGCCGCCACCTGGTCGTTGAACTCGGCCGGCGACGCGGGAGGCTCCGCCTCGGACTCCGCCTCGGACCCCGCCGGCGGCGACGAGGCGAGGGCGGTGGCGTTCCCGAGCACCTGGTAGGCCGAGGCGTAGATGCCCGAGAGCTCGGCGCTCAGGCCCGGCGGTGCCGGCGGGAGGGTCGGCGCCTCGGGCACCTCGCCGGTCGGCTGGTCCGGCGGCGCCTCCTGACCCGACGTCCACGAGGTCGACACCCCGAGGACGGCCGCCGTGACCAGCAGGGCCACGAGGGAGCGAACCGATGACCGACGAGGGTGACGAGCGGTCATCGGAACCAGCAGCTCCAGCCGGTGCAGGCCCCGGTGGTCGTCGTGGTCGTCGGCCGAGTGGTGGTGGTGGCCCGCGTCGTCGTGGTCGTCGGCCGGGTGGTCGTGGTGGTGGCCCGTGTGGTCGTGGTGGTCGGCCTCGTCGTGGTCGTCGCCGGCGGCCGGGTCGTGGTCGTCGTCGGGCTCGGCGCCAGCCAGCAGAACCAGCCCGTGCAGGGCCGGGTGGTGGTCGTGGTGGCGGCCATGTAGGTGAACCGGGCGCCGGCACCGGTGGCACTGGTGCCGGCCGGGGTGATCACGACGACGTCCACCGTGGACGGGCTGCCGGCCGGCGCGGTGGCGGTGAGCTGCGTGCCGGCGCTGTTCCGGCTGCGCACCGCGACGACGGTCGCCCCGAACCGGACGCCGGTGGCGTCACCGAGGTTGGCGCCGTTGATCGTCACCACGGTGCCACCGCCGAGGGGCCCGGAGGCCGGGGAGATGCTCGTCACCACGGGGGCGGGCGCCGCGACGTAGGTGAAGGTGGCTGCGCCAGCCACGGCGGGCGTGCTCGGACCCGAGGCCGTCGTCACGACCACCAGGACCGGGCCGGCCGCGTGGGCGGGGGTGGTCGCCGTGCACTGGTTGGGCGACGGGCAGTTCACCCCGGTGGCCGCCACGCCTCCCACGGTGATGTTGGTGCCGCCGGCCGTCGTGGCGAAGCCGGAGCCGGTGATCGTCAGCACCGTGCCGCCGGCGACGGGGCCCTGCACCGGCGACAGGGTCGAGATCGTGGGCGGCGGCGGCAGGAAGGTGACTGCCGCCACCTGATCGAGCACCACGCCGGAGGACTGGTCGAAGGCCGTGAAGGGCACCGCACCGGCCGTGGAGCGCACGACCGTGAACAGCGCTCGGCCGTTGCAGTCGGTGGTGCCGGCGGGTGCCGAGACGGGGCAACCCGACGAGCTCGTGGGGATGGCGACAGCTTGGATGGTGGCGCCGGACCCGGCTGGCTGCAGGAGCAGGACCCGGTGGCCCACGAGGGGCTGGCCCGGGTTGAGGGTCACCGTGACCGCCGCGATCCCCTCCGGTGTGGATCCGCCGTCGGCGAACACCACGGTGGGATCGGCGACCACCGTCGACACGCTGGCCTCGTCGGGCAGGAACCGCACGGTGGCGGTCTGGATCAGCGTGACCGACGCGGTGTCGTCGTGGCCGCGCAGCACCACGGTCTCGGGGACGCTGTCGGTCACCTCGAACCAAGCCCGCCCGTTGCAGTCGGTGGTCCCGGCGGCGGCCTGGGTGGGGCACCCCGACACGGTCGCTGGGACCTGGATCGGGCTGACGGTGGCGGTGGTCGAGCTGGCCGAGACGCGGGCCGCCCGGCCGGGCAGGAGGGTGCCGGCGCCGTCGCGGAGCTCGACGGTCGCCACGATCGTGCCCTCGGCCCCACCGCCGACGAGAGCGGCGGTGAGGTCGGTGGTCAGACGGGACTGGCTGGCCTCGGTGGGCGGTGCGGTGAAGGTGACCGTGGCCTCCGGGCCGAGCGCCGCGGTGGGGAGGTCGGTCAGGTCGATGATCCCGTAGGTCACCGCGCCGGGGCTGGTCGTGGTCACCCGGAACCGGGCTCGCCCTTGGCAGTCCGTGGTCCCCGCCGGGACGGGCGTCGTGCAGAGGCCGGAGCCGATGTCCATGGGGAGGACCGTGGACAGCACCGGGGTGTCGGGACAGGGGGCGGCGGCCACGTCACCGGCCACGGCCTGGGTGAGGCAGATCTGCTTGCCACGGAGCGGGGCGCCGTCCTCGTCGCGGAGGACCACGTCGACCGTGGCCCACGACGTCCCGTCGGCGGGCACGCTCGTGGGGCTGGCCGTGATCGACGAAGCGCCGATCGACGGCGCCTTGGTGAAGTCGACCGTGGCCGGTTGGGCCACCGTGACGGCGGCGCCGGGGACCGTCGCCCGGTAGGTGACCAGCTCCACCACCGTGTCGGTGACCGACCACTGGGCCTGACCGTTGCAGTCGGTCGTGCCGGCGGCCGCCTGTGTCGCACAGCCCGACGCACTCATCGGGATGACGACCGGCGTGATGGCCGAGCTGGTCCCGACGGAGCCGGAGAGCACGACCGGCCGGCCGGCCGAGGGGCGCCCGCTCGAGTCGCGGATCGTGGCGAGGACGGTCGCCGCGGCCCGTCCGTCGGCGAGGCGGGAGGGCGGCGATGCCACGAGGGTCGAGCTGGCCGCCGACGGCGGTCCGGCGACGAACGAGATGTCGACCGTGCCGATCGTCCCCGAGACCGGCGAGCCGTTGACGGTGCCGGCGTAGGTGGCGGTGAGGACGACATCCTCGATGGCGGCGTTCCGCACCGAGAAGGATGCGCTGCCGGCGGCCGAGGTCGTCCGGCTGGCCGGGCTGATCTGGGCCGACGAGCCCGACGGCGCGCTGAGCGTCACGGTCACGTTGGGCACCGGGTTGCCCTGCGCGTCGCGCAGGGTGGCGGTCACCGTGGACGCCGTGGTGCCGTCGGCCACGACCGTCCGCGGATCCGCGGTGATCGAGGTCTGCGTCGGCGCCGTCGAGGTCCAGGTGACGGTGATCGGGACGCCCAGCGACGACGAGGCTCGGCTCAGATCGCTCACCTGGAAGGTGACCGACTCCGCCATCGGGTTGCGCACGAGGAAGCGGGCCTCGGCCTGCCGGACCGGGTTGCCCGCCGGGTCCTGGATGGTGCTCGTGATCACCGTGTTGGCGCAGGTCACCCCGGGCACCGGATGGCGGGGGTTGGCGCACACCGACCCGCTCTTCGGTTCGATGGAGCCCTTCGTGAAGACGTTGGTCGGACCCGACGTCGGGGGCTGGATGACGAGGATCAGCTCGTCGGCCTGGTTGGGGTTGGCGTACTGGTCGGCCAGCCGCACGACCACCTCGGCCGCCGTGTCCGCCGGCACGGAGGTGGCGACGAGCGTGGCCGACGAGTAGCTGGGGTTCGGAGCGCCGTGGAGGAACCGGACCTGGGGCTGGTCGAGGAACACGAACTGCTGGTCGTGGTCCAGCGCCGAGAACTCGACCACCTCGACCTTCCGGTCGCCGAACCGGGCGATCATCGTCCCGTCGGGGCCGGTCCGGGCCGGGACGCTTCCGGCCGCGGTGGCCGATCCGCTGGGGGCGATCACCACCCGTTCGTTGGCCACCCCATTGCCGTACGCGTCTCGCGCCACGGCCCGCATGGTGACGGTCTCATCCACGGTGAGCGACGAGCGATCCGCGGTCAGGGCGCTGTTCTCCGGGATGGCGTCGTCGAACGCGAACTCCTGGTCGCTGTCGGGCCGGCCGGGGAACGCGCTCTGGTCGGGCGTGAGGACGCGGAAGTCGACGGCGGGGTACTCCCCGGCCGGCGGGTTCACGACGTTGGCCATCCAGATGTAGAGGTCCTCGGCGCCGGTCACGTCACTGCCGGCGACCTGGATCCTGATCCGGTTGGGCGAGAGGCGTTGGACGGCCGTGGCGTGGTGCGCGGGCTGTGGGCCGTTCTGGTCGCCGAAGCGAGGGCCGTCGCCCGAGTACCGGAACACGTCGTCCATGCCGTCGTCGGCAGTGTCCTGCATGACGTAGTCGAGGGGGTCGTCGGAGAAGACCGTGCCGGCCGGGCCGGTGAACTCGATGAACTCGCCCTCCCGGAGGTCGCCGCCGTCGTTGTTGTCGGGGTCGATGGCGAGCATCCAGACGGCCCGGGCGGTCTCGACGGCGCACGAGGCCCGGGGGCAGTCGAACGGCGTGTTGCCGTACGGGACGTCATCGTCGATGCGATCGAGGAACGTCGAGGGGAAGGTGAGGTTGGGGGCCAACGGGGTCGGGGAGACCGGGTGATCGCACGGGTTCTGGGTGGCGAGGCAGATCAACTGCATCGCGTCGATCGTCGCCTCGGAGTCCCCGAACTGGAAGTCGACGACGTCGATGGGTTCGTCGCTGGCGGCCGAGGCCGACGGGGCGACGACCGCCAGCACCCCGGCGATGAGCGTGACGACGACGCCGGCCACCGTCCGCCGGCCGACCCGGTGACGGTGCGGTGCCCGGTGCTTGGCGTCCGAGGGCCCCATCACCGGCCGAGCCAGCAGGACCAACCGGTGCAGGTGCCCGGTCTGGTCGTCGTGGTCGTGGGCGGCCGAGTCGTGGTCGTGGGTCGCACCGTCGTCGTGGTCGCCCGGGTCGTGGTGGTGGGCCGCACCGTCGTCGTGGTCGCCCGGGTCGTGGTGGTGGCCCGGACGGTCGTCGTCGTCGTGGGCGACGGGTTCGACGGGAAGAACCAGCAGAACCATCCGGTGCACGGGCGGGAGGTGGTGGTGGTCGTCGGCGCCGTGGTCGTCGTCGTGCCGCCGTAGGTGAACGTGACCGACGAACCGGCCGGGCTCGTCTGACCCCCGACCACGGCCCGGACGTCCTGGGTGCCGGAACCCGCAGGCACCCGCGCGGTGCACTGCGTCGCGGAGGTGCAGGCCACCTCCGTGGCCGCGCTGTCGAGACCGAACACGATCCCGGTCGCACCGGGCGCCGTCGAGAACCCGGTCCCTCGCACGGTGATCGTGGTCCCGGCCGGACCGGTGCTCGGCGACACCGAGGTCACGGTCGGCAGCACGAGGACCGGCTGCGACGCCGCCGCGCTCGGTGCGCCGTTGCGCAGCATGGTCTGGCCACCGAACGCCTTCGTCGTCGACGTGCCGGCGGCATCGGTGAGGGTCACGGTCACGACGTAGGTGCCGGCCACGTCGTAGGTGTACGCGGTGGTCGGGCCGCTCGTCGTCACGCCGGTGCCGTCACCGAAGGCCCAGGCGTAGCTCACGATCGGGCTCGACGGGTTCGACGAGGCGCCGGCGTCGAACGAGAACGTGGCCGGCGCGGCCTGGGCGTGCCCCGGGGTGACGGCGAGCTGGGCGACGGGCGCCTGGTCCGGGGTCACCGCGATCGCCGTGGGTCCGGCGCCGACGGGAACCGGCGCGCCGATCTGGAGGGCCGTCCCGAGCTTCAGGGGGACGACGGCCGGGGTCGGACCCGCAGGGGTGTTCACGACACCGGCGGCGTAGGCGGAACCGCCGTCGGGCGTGTAGGCGATGCCCGTCAGGGACGCCGCCACCGACGAGGTGCTGGCCACCGACACCGCCGGCCCGTTGACCGTCAGGCGTGCGAGGACACCGGTCTGCGTGACGACGGCCGCGCTGCTGCCGTTCGGGTGGATGGCGATGGCGCTCGGTTGGGCGCCGACGGCGCCGACGGGAACGGTGGCGCCGATGGTGGGCGCCCCGCTGGCGGCGAGGGCGAGCACGGTGACCGAGCCCCGGGTCGTCGTGGTGCCCCCGTTGAGGACGTAGGCGTGGAGGCTCGACGGCGACGTGACGATGGCAACGGGGTTGACGATGCTCGTGGAGGTCACCGGACCCCCGGCTTGCTGGGTCAACAGGTCGATCGGGGTGATCGTGCGGTCAGCGGCGTTGGTGACGTAGGCGAACTTGCCGTCGCTGCGGATGGCGATGCCGCTCGGCGCCAGGCCGACCGCGATCGGAGCCCCCGCCACCCCCGTTGCCGTGGTGATGCGCTGGACCGTGTTGTCGCCGCCGTTCACCACCCACACCGACCCGCCATCGGGCGCGACCGCGATGGCCGTCGGGCTGCTGCCCACCGGGATGGCGGCCAGGGCCGAGCCGGTGGCCACGTCGATCGGGGTGACGGTGTTGCTGGCCTTGTTGGCCACGTAGGCAGTGCGACCGTCCGGGGTGATCGCCACCGCGGCCGGGGCGTCGCCCACCGGGATGGCCGGTCCGGCGGTGGCGGCCGGCGTGGCCGGCGTCAGCAGGAGGGGGTTGGCGACACCGTCGCCGCTCGCTGTCACGAGGGCCATCGGCTCGGCGCCGACGGTGGGCTGGCGGACCGAGAGCACCTTGGCGGCGATGGCCCTCGTCCCGCCGTTGCGGCTGACGGTCTGGCCGGTGAACACCCGGGTCACGGAGGTGCCGCCGGGGGCAGTCGTGGTCAGCGTCACCGTGTAGTTCCCCGGGGTCGGGAAGGTGTGGGTGGCTGTGGCGCTCGAGGTCGGCCCCGTGGTGGTGCCGTCACCCCAGTCCCAGCGGTAGGTGAGGGCATCGCCGGCCGGGTTCGACTGCGAGCCCGACGCGTCGAAGGTGATGGGCTGACCGGCGGCGCCGGCGGTGTTGGTGAAAGCGGCCGTCGGCGCCTGCTCGGGCACGAAGGCCAGCCCGGTGGGCGACGAGCTGGCGATGGCGCCGGCCACGGCCAGGTCGGTCCGCGACGAGCCGAGGGACACGATCGAGACGGAGTTGCCGACGAGGTTGCCGACGTAGGCGGTGTCGCCCTTCGGCGTGACGGCGATGGAACTGGGGTACTGACCGACGACGACGGCCTGGCCGACGACGCCGGTGGCGATGGTGATCGGCACGACCCGGTTGGTGCGGGTCTCGGTCACGTAGGCGACGTCGCCCTCGGGGTTGATGGCCACCGCCGTCGGTGCGATCAGGGAGGTGACGGTGGGGAGCGGGTTGATCGTGAGGACGGCGGCCGGGCTGGTGGCGAGGTCGATGCGGCTGACCGAGCCCCGCGCCGGACCGCCCGTGTTGGCGACGACCAGGTACTGGCCGTCGGGCGAGACCGCGATGCCAGACGGGTTGGGGCCCACCGGGATGGGGGTCCCCACCACGCCGGCGGGCAGCGAGATCGGGTAGACGAGGCCGGTGGCGAACGCGGTGACGAACGCCGTCGAACCGTCCGGGGTGATGGCGATGCCCGAGGGCCGGCTGCCGGTCGGGAGGACGATCGGGGTGTTGGACACTGCCTCCTGCGCCACCAGGATCTGGCTGATCCGATCGATGCCGCTGTTGACCACGTAGGCGCTCGACCCGTCAGGGGCCACCGCCACTGCCGACGGCGAGGCGTTGGTCGTTCCCGGGCAGGCCCCGACGGGCATGCAGAGGTTCGTCCGGGTGGCCATCGTCCGCACGTTGATCGGGGTCACGTTGTTGGACTCGAAGCCCGGCACGTAGGCGGTCGTCCCGTCGGGCGTGACGGCCACCGCGTTGGGCCCGCTCGAGCCACCGAGGGTCACCGGTCCTGCGACCACGGCGCCGAGCCCGGGGTCGACGGCCGACAGGGAGCCGTCGAACGAGGTCACCAGCAGGCGCCCGGTGCTCGCGGCCGCGCCGGCCGGGGTCGCGCCCGGGTCGGCGAGGGCCACCGTGGCCACGGCGAGCATCGCGATCGCAACCGAAAGTCGACCCGCGCGCGTGCGCAGGTCGAGCCGGGACCTTCTCCGGAGATGTCGCGCCACGTCTGCACCTTCTGGGCGTTTCGGCCCGCCAGGCGGAACGTAACCAGGGGATCCCCCGTAGGGGATCAGGGAAAAACCCTGATCTGCAAGCGGACTCAGGGGTTGATGAAGGTCCGCCCGCGGAGGGCCCGGCGCGACCGCACCCCGAGCTTGTCGAAGGCCCGGCTGAGGTGGGTCTCCACGGTCTTCGTGGAGATGAACAGGGCTTCGGCGATCTCCCGGTTGAGGAGCCCGTCGGCGGCCAGCTGGGCCACCCGGCGCTCCTGGTCGGTGAGGCCGGTTGGCGCGGTGGTCGGG
>JALYWQ010000490.1 GCA_030852625.1 Actinomycetota bacterium | reverse complement strand
GCGCCAGGCGGTGCGCGAGCTGCTCCTCGCGGCCCGGCGCAAGGTGCAGGAGATCTGGCTCCTGGCCGAGATGGACGGGTCGCCGATCCTCGACGACATCATCCACCTGGCCGAGGCCGAGCGGGTGCCCGTGCGGGAGGTGGGTCGCGCCAAGTTCTTCGCCGAAGCACGGTGCGAGGCACCCCAGGGCGTGCTGGCCAAAGCCGCACCCCTCACCGAGGTGCTGCTCGACGACCTCGTCGCCACCCCACCGAACGGCCCGGCGCCGTTCCTCGTGGCCGTCGACGGCGTCACCGATCCAGGCAACCTCGGCGCCCTGCTGCGGTCGGCCGAGTGCGCCGGCGCGACCGGTGAGGTGCTGCCCCGGCATCGCGCCGTGCACGTCACGCCCACCGTCACGAAGTCGGCTGCGGGTGCCGTCGAGCACCTCCGCTTCGCCATCGTCGGCGGACTCCCGGCCGCCCTCCAACAGCTGCAGAAGGCCGGCGTCTGGACCGTGGGCCTCGACGGCGACGGGCCGGTCGGGCTGTGGTCGATGCCGGCCGCCGACGGACCGATCGCGCTCGTGCTCGGGGCCGAAGGGAGCGGGTTGTCCCGACTCGTGAAGCAGCGCTGCGACGCCCTGGTCAGCATCCCGTTGTCCGGTTCGCTCGGTTCGCTCAACGTGGCCGCCGCGGGAGCCCTGGCGTGCTTCGAGGTGGCTCGCGCCCGGAGCTGACGAAAACTTTTCTCCTTCCGGTTCTTCTGGTTTGGAACCCCATGGGCGACACGTCCCCCCACCCTCGTTCGGGGGGCGTCGCGAGGTCATTGACACCCCTGCGGGGCCGTGGTTCAAACGGGTGACTAGTCCATCCGGGCCACCCCCGTACCCCCCCCGGTTGGTGTGCCCGCTGCTTCGAACTGGAGTCCCGCCGTCGTGCCGACCGCACCGTCCCGCCCCGACCGGAAGTCGCTCGTCCCGCTCACCGATGTCGAGCTGGCGGCCCGGTTCCAGGACGGCTCCGAGGACGCGCTGCAGGTGCTGCTCGACCGCTATCGCCGGTTCGCCCGGGCCAAGGCTCGCAGCTACTTCCTCGTCGGTGCCGACGGCGACGACGTGGAGCAGGAGGCGCTGATCGGGCTCTACAAGGCGGCCCGCGACTACCGCCCGGGACACGAGGCGTCGTTCCGGGCCTTCGCCGACCTGTGCATCACCCGCCAGATCATCACGGCCATCAAGGCCGCCAACCGGCAGAAGCACCAAGCCCTCAACCAGTACGTGTCGATCTCCGCGCCGCGCCACGACGGCGAGGACACCTCGGCGGTGGAGGACCGCATCCACCTCGACCAGCCGGTGGCCGATCCCGCCGAGCACGTGGTGGCCGACGAGCGCTTCGGCGCCATGCGGGCCCGCATGGGCGAGGTGCTGTCACCGTTCGAGATCGAGGTGCTGGCCCACTACGTCGACGGGCGCAGCTACCAGGAGATCGGCACCCACCTCGGTCGCCACGCCAAGGCCGTCGACAACGCCGTGCAGCGCATCAAGCGCAAGGTGGAGCTCACCCTCGACGAGCGCCAGCGCGCCGAACGCGACGACGACCTCGCCCTGACGGCGTAAGGCAAAGCACCCAACCCCAGCGAACCCGCGACTGGATCTACACACGACTGTGTAGGGGCCGTCGCGAGTTCGGTCAGGCGGTGGGGTCCTCGCGGAGCCAGGCGCGGAGGTCGCGCTTCTTGATCTTGCCGGACGGGGTGCGGGCGAAGTCGTCGACCACCCGCAGATCCTCGGGCCACTTCTGGCGGGGAAGCCCGGCTGATTCCAGGTGGGCCTGGAGGGCGGCCAGGTCGGGCGCGTCGGCGCCGGGGACGACGCGCAGCACGGCGCAGGCCCGTTCGCCGAGGCGCTCGTCGGGGGCCGCCACGACCGCCACCTCGGCGACGGTCGGCAGCGTGGCGATGCGCTCCTCGAGCTCGGCGGCCGAGATGTTCAGGCCGCCACGGATGATGAGGTCGCTCACCCGGTCGGTGATCGTGAGGCAGCCGTCGTCGTCGAGCACACCGACGTCGCCCGTGCGGTACCACGACCCCTCCATCACCTTGTCGGTGAGGGCGGGGTCGGTGTAGCCGACGAACAGGTCCGGTCCGCGGCTGAGGATCTCGCCCGGGGTGCCGGTGGTGACCTGGTTGCCGTCGTCGTCGACGAGGCGGATGTCGACGCCCGGGAGCGGGACGCCGTCGGTGCGGGTGCGGGAGTGGACCGGGTGGTCGATCCGGCAACCCGTGATCGACGGGTGTTCGGTCGACCCGTAGGCACGCGTGATCTTGATGCCGAGGGCCTCGGCCCGATCGGCCACCGCGGCCGGCACCGGCGCGCCGCCGAGGCCCATGCGGGGCATGACCTCGACGTGGTGGGGGCCGAAGTCGGGGTGGTCGAGCAGGCTGGTGAGGAAGATGGTGGCCCCACCGCCGAGGCCGATGCCGTGCTCGGCCATGATCCCGAGGATCCGGCCGGGATCGAAGCGATCGATGAGCTCGAGGGGCGCGCCGTTCTGCAGCGGCACGAGGCTCCCGCCCAGCATCCCGGTCATGTGGGCGAGGGGCGACGCCATGATCGTGGGCTCGCGGAGGTTGATGTTGGCGGCCAGCTGCCGCACCTCGGCGAGCAACGACCGGTGGCTGTGCATCACGCCCTTCGGGTCGGCCGTGGTGCCCGACGTGTAGCCGATCATGGCCACCGCGTCGGGGTCGACCGTCGCAGGCTCGGTGAGGGGATCGCCGTCGGCCAGGTCGGCGAGGTCGATGCCGCCGGGCACGCTCGCCGTGCGGCCTCCGCCGTCGACGACCACCACCGTCTCGAGCCCGTCGAGGCCGGCGCGGATCGACGCCAGGTTGTCGAGGTGGTCGACAGCGCCGAACGAGCTGCAGGTGACGAGGGCCTTGGCGCCCGACTGGCGGAGGATGAACTCCACCTCGCGGGGTCCGTAGAAGTGGATGATCGGCACCATCGTGGCGCCCACGTGGAAGCCGGCCCACAGGATCTCGAGCGTGTCGAGCCAGTTGGGGAGCTGGTAGGCCACGACGTCGCCCGGGCCGATGCCGCGGCGCCGCAGGCCGCCCGCGAGCAGGTGCGCGCGGCTGAGCAGGTCGCCGGCGGTGGTGGTGGCGGGCCGGGTGTCGGACCAGACC
>JALYWQ010000476.1 GCA_030852625.1 Actinomycetota bacterium | reverse complement strand
CGGGTGGCCAGCGCCGCAGCCGTGATGGGTGACGCCACCTCGAGGTGGCCCCGCAGCACGGCGGCGGCCGCAGCCTCGGCGGTGCACTCCGGAGCGTCGACGCCGGTGACCACCGCCTGCACCACGGTGGCGGCTTCGACGGTGTGCCACAGCTGGGTGCCGTCGTCACCCGTGAGCGACGCCACCCGGCCTCGCGACGACAATGCCGACAGCAGCTCGGACCACTCGGTCGGGCACGGGCTGAGCACGAGCGCGCTGAGCAGATCGTGGAGCTCGTCGGGCGTGGTGGGGCACGGCTCGGTCTCGAGCCGCACCCGGTCGATGGCCTCCTGGGTGACCTTCCCGATCTCGGTGATCACCGTGGGCAGGCCCCGCCGGAGCGACACGGCGTTGGTGCGCCGGTCGACGGCCTCGCCGTCGTCGAGGAAGGCGTAGGGCCGGGCGGTGAGGATCTCGTGGGCCAGGAGCGAGGGCTAGGTGGAGTCGACGAAGTGGAACCGCACCTCGCCGGCTTCCACCTTCTCCCACAGGGCGATGAGCCCGTCGCAGTCGAGGGCCTCGGTGAGGCAGTCGTGCACGGTCTGGCGGGGGAGCGGGTGGTCGGGCACCTCGATGGGGCCGGTGACGTTCTCCTGGCACGCGGCGGCGCCGGGGAAGACGGCGGCCAGCAGGTCATCGCTCTGCATGCGCTGGAAGTTGGGCGGGACCCGCTTGCCGCCCCGCATGCGGAGCACGACGAGCGACCGGTTCAGGTTCCATCGCCACCGGCTCTGGAAGATCGGCTGGTCGAGGATGGCCTGCTGGAGGGTGGCCCGGATGGAGCCCGGCGTGAGGAACCGCGGGACGTCGGACAGCGGGAAGCTGTGGTGGGGCCCGAGCGAGATGACGATGGCGTCGTCGTTGGCGCTGGCCTGCAGCTCGAAGTTGAACCCGGCGCAGAACTTCTTCCGCAGGGCGTAGCCGAGGGCCCGGTTGAGCCGACCGCCGTAGGGCGAGTGGACGATGAGCTGCATGCCGCCGGAGTCGTCGAAGAACCGCTCGATGACGAGGTCGTCCTGCGTGGGCATCACGCCGAGCACGGCTCGTCCGGCGGCGAGGTAGGTGACGATGGTGGCGGCCGCGTCGCGCTCCACGCCGGCCAGGGCCACGATCTCGTCGACGGCCCGGGCGAGGTCGTCGTCGACGATGGCCCGCTCCACCACCGAACGGATCCGGGCCACCTCCTCGCTCAGCTCAACCGTGCGGGCCGGGGCCTCGCCCCGCCAGAAGGGGATGGTGGGGTGCTTGTCGCCGGCGTCGACCACCCGCACCTCGCCGCCGGTGACCTGGCGGATCTGCCAGTGGTGGGTGCCGAGGATGAACACGTCGCCGGCCATCGACTCGGTGGCCCAGTCCTCGTTGACGGTGCCGATGAGGGCTTCGTCGGGCTCGGCGATCACCCGGAAGTCACCCAGCTCGGGGATGGCCCCGCCGCTCGTGAGGGCGGCCAGGCGGGCGCCCTTGCGCGGTCGCACCTCGCCGTTGACCCCGTCGTGGTGGACGTAGGCGGCCCGGGTGCCGCGGCCGGTCTCGATGCCCTTGCTGACGAGCTCCAGCACCTCGTCGAACGTCTCCCGTGGGAGCGATCGATAGGGGTGGGCGGTGGTGACGAGGCGGTAGAGGTCGTCGACCTTCCACTCGTCGGCCGACACCTCCGCGATGAGCTGCTGGGCGAGGATGTCGAGCGGGGCGACGGGCGCCTCGAGGGCGTCGAGCCGCCCGGCCCGCACCGCCGCGAGGAGCCCGGTGCACTCGACGAGCTCGTCGCGCGTGAGGGGGTAGAGCCGGCCCCGGGGCGTGCCGGTGCGGGTGTGGTTGGAGCGGCCGACCCGCTGCAGGAAGGTGGCGATCGAGCGGGGCGAGCCGATCTGGCACACCAGCTCGACGGGCCCGATGTCGATGCCCAGCTCGAGCGACGCCGTGGCCACGAGGGCCTTCAGCTCGCCGGCCCGCAGCCGCCGCTCCACCCGCAGGCGCCGGTCCTTCGACAGGCTTCCGTGATGCGCGGCAACGACGTCGTCCCCCAACCGCTCGCCGAGCTCGTGGGCCAGGCGCTCGGCCAGGCGGCGGGTGTTGACGAACACGATGGTGGTGCGGTGATCGGTGACGAGCTCGGCGATGCGGTCGAGCACGCTGTCCATCTGGGCGCCCGACGCCATGGCCTCGAGCTCGCCGTCGGGCAGTTCGAGGGCCACGTCGAGGGCCCGTCGGTGGCCGGTGTCGACGATCGTGCAGTCGGGCTGCCCGTCACCCCGGGTGCGGGTGCCGACCAGCAGCGCGGCCACGAGCTCCATCGGCTTCTGGGTGGCCGACAGCCCCACCCGGGCCGGCGCCACTGCGCACACGTGGGCCAGCCGCTCGAGCGTGACGCAGAGGTGGCTGCCCCGTTTGTCGCGCGCCAGGGCGTGGATCTCGTCGACGATCACCGTGTCGACGGTGCGCAACGTGGCCCGGCTGCGGGTCGAGGTGACGAGGAGGTAGAGCGACTCAGGCGTGGTGACCACGAAGGTGCGGGGCGACCGCACCATGGCGGCCCGTTCGCTGGCGGTGGTGTCGCCGGTGCGGACGCCGATGGTGAGGTCGGGTGCCGTGAGTCCGAGCTCGGCGGCGTGCACGGCGATCTCGGCCAGCGGACGCTCGAGGTTCTCGGCGATGTCGACGGCCAGTGCCTTCAGGGGGGACACGTAGACCACCCGGGTGCCGCTCACCGGCTCGCCCCGGGCATGGGCCAGGTAGAGGCGGTTGATGGCCATGAGGAACCCGGCCAGCGTCTTGCCCGACCCGGTCGGGGCGGCCACGAGGGTGTGCTCCCCGGCGGCGATCGGGGGCCAGGCCGCCTCCTGAGCCGGCGTCGGCCCCTGGGGGAACCGGGTCCGGAACCAGGCCCCCACCGCTGGGTGCAGCTCCACGGAGGGCAGCAGCGTGGTGTCGACCTCGAACGCCGGTGCCGGTGCCGGGACGATCAGATCCAGCGGTTCGAACAGGGATTCCTGCGTCGGCACGGACACGTCGCCACCCTATGCCCAGGGTGAGACACCGATTCCGCGAGGTTCGCCCACGTCAGGTGCCCGGTGGGGTTGCCGACCGGTCGAGGGTGTCGAGTAGGTCGACGGCGGCCCGCGCGTAATCGCCGATCCAGCGGTCGGAGATCCGCTTGATCGGCAGGGGAGCGAGCGCGAGGTGCCGCTCGCGCCCGATCTTGCGGCCGGTCACGAGCTCCGCGGCTTCGAGGACGCGGAGGTGTTGGAGCACCGTGGTGCGGTCGAGTTCCTCGAAGGCCGCGCACAGCTCGCCGGTCGTGCACGACGACCGGCGCAGCACGTCGAGCATCTGGCGGCGCGTCCTCGAGGCCAGGGCCCGGAACACGAGGTCGTCGGCGTCTTCGGGGTCCGCCTCCGGCCGGTTGCCGTCGTCCGTCGACATGTTGTAAAACTATCACATGTCAACGGATCAAGAACTGACCGAACTGCGCTTCACCGTCTCAGGGCACATCGGGCGGCCGTGTGCCGAGGTGTACGAGGCCGTGGCCGACCCGGCGCAGCTGTCGAAGTACTTCACCACCGGCGGCGCGAAGGGTCGGCTCGAGGCCGGCGCGGTGGTGACGTGGGACTTCCACGACTTCCCGGGAGCGTTCCCCGTGACCGTTGTCGAAGCGGTGCCGCCGACGCGGATCGTGATCCGTTGGGAGGGGGACGAGGCGATCGACCCTTCGGGGACGACCACCACCACCTTCGAGTTCGAGCCGGTCGATGACGGGGCTCGAACGCTCGTCACGATCACCGAATCGTCGTGGCGACCGACCCCGACCGGTGCCCAGCAGGCCTTCGGCAACTGTCAGGGGTGGACCGGCATGCTCGCGGCCATGAAGGTGTGGCTCGAACACGGCATCAACCTGCGCGAGGGCTTCTACCGCTGATCGCGGCGGTCGACGTCGATTAGAGGAGGGGGAGGGCGGCGTCGTCGCTCGGGCTCCGGCCGGCGGCTTGGCGGATCCACGGCAGGTCCACCGACGCTGGGCGGCGGCCGGTGCGGGCCTCGTAGCCGTCGGCGAGGGCCGTTCCAAGCGCGGTGACGGCGTCGGGTTGCCAGGGGATGGCGGGCGCCTGGGGAACGGATCGTTGGAGGTCGTCGCCGTGCACGACGACCTCGAGGATCCGGGTGATCACGAAGTCGGCCCGCTGGATCGGACCTCGGGGGCCCTGGACGACCTCGGCGGTCGTCTGGGCCAGGCCGGCCAACCCGTCGGCG
>JALYWQ010000471.1 GCA_030852625.1 Actinomycetota bacterium | reverse complement strand
GCCGACCGCCCGGCACCCCGACCGACCGGTCGGACCCACGACCCATGGACGCACTCACCACCCCCTTCCTCACCGGTTCCTCCACCGGCGCGATCCTGCTGCTCGCGGCGTTGGGCCTGACCCTCACGTTCGGGCAGATGGGCGTGATCAACATGGCCAACGGCGAGTTCCTCATGGCCGGCGCCTACGCCGCCTACGTCACCCAGCAGGTGGTCAGCAGCAGCGGCCTCTCGATCGTGGTGGCCATCCCGGTGGCCTTCGTCATCGCCGGCCTCCTCGGGCTGCTGCTCGAGATGAGCATCCTCAGCCGCATGTACAAGCGGCCCCTCGACACGCTCCTCGTCACGGTGGGCGTGTCGTTGGTGCTCCAGCAGGGCGCCAAGGACCTCTTCGGCGCCCAGGGCGACCCGGTCGTGGCGCCCAGCTGGCTCAAGGGCAGCATCTCGGTGTTCGGCTACAACTGGCCGTACCGGCAGCCCTTCACGATCCTGCTCGCGGTGGGCTGCCTGGTGGGGCTCAACGCGGTGCTGAAGTACACGCCGTTCGGCCGCCAGATCCGCGCCACGGTCCAGAACCGTGAGCTGGCCGAGACGATGGGCGTCTCCACCCGCAACGTGGACCGCGTCACGTTCTTCCTCGGCTCCGGCCTCGCCGGCGTGGGCGGCGTCGCCATCGCCCTCATCTCCGGCACCAACCCCAACCTCGGCGCCACCTACATCATCCCGGCCTTCCTCGTCGTCGTGGCCGGCGGCGTCGGCCAGCTGAAGGGCACCGTGATCGCGGCCTGGGTGGTCGGGGTGGCGACGGCGTTCTTCACCGACTGGATCAGCGGCAGCATGGCGCAGGTCATCACCTTCGCCCTCGTGGTGGTCTTCCTGCAGATCCGCCCGCAGGGCCTCTTCACCGTCCGCACGAGGTCGCTGGCGTGACCGTCGCCGACGTGGCGCCGGCCACCACCACCGTCGACGCCGGCGACCGCAGCGTCACCACCACGAACACGCCGAGCCGGTTCTCGCCGAAGCAGCTCTTCGCCACCTACGGCGGTCTGCTCGGCATCGCCCTCCTCGCGCTGGTGCTGCTGGTGTGGGCGCCCGGCTCGTTGTCGCCGTTCCGCCTGGGCAACCTCGGCAAGTACTGCACGTGGGCCATCGCGGGTGTCGGCATCGGCCTGGCGTGGGGACGGGGCGGCATGCTCGTGATGGGTCAGGGCGTGTTCTTCGGGCTCGGTGCCTACGCCATGGCGATGCACCTGAAGCTCGAGGCCGCCGGTCCGGGCAACGTGCCCGACTTCATGGAGCTCTACGGCGACGGGACCATGCCCGGCTGGTGGGAGCCGTTCCGCAGCGGACCGTTCACGCTCTTCGCCATCGTGGCCCTGCCGGCCGTCGTGGCGTTCCTCCTCGGCTTCGCCATCCTCAAGCGACGGGTCAAGGGCGCCTACTTCGCCATCCTCACCCAGGCGCTCACGGTGGCCTTCGCCACGCTGCTGATCGCCACCATCAAGCAGACCGGCGGGTTCAACGGACTCAACACCTTCTCCACGTTCTTCGGGGACAACCTCTACGACCCCGACGTGAAGAAGCAGCTCTACATGATCACCGCCGGCATCCTGATCGTCTGCCTGGTGGTGGTGTGGCAGCTCTACCGCAGCCGATTCGGCGAGCTCCTCGTCGCCACGCGCGACGCCGAGGAGCGGGTGCGGTTCCTCGGCTACGACCCCGCCAACATCAAGCTGGTGGCCTTCGTGGTCGCTGCCGTCATGGCGAGCATCGGTGGCGCCATGTTCGCCCCGCTCGCCGGCATCATCTCGCCGTCGAACATCGACGCCGCGGCCTCGATCCTGCTGGTCGCCGGTGTGGCCCTCGGCGGCCGGTCGTCCCTCCTCGGCCCCGCCCTCGGCGCCATCGCCGTCGGCTACGGGCAGTCGTCGCTCTCGGAGCAGTTCCCCACCCGGTGGACCTACTTCCAGGGCGGGCTCTTCATCGTGGTCATGCTCCTCCTCCCCGGCGGCATCACGTCGCTGACGACGCGGCTGAAGGCGCTGCTCCCGACCCGGAAGGCGGCCGCGTGACGGACGCCTTCCTCGGTGGCGGCAGCATCACCGCCTCCTTCATCGGTGAGGACTACCTGGAGGTGCGGGGCCTCACCGTCGACTTCGACGGCTTCAAGGCCATCGCCGACGTGGACCTCACCTTCATGCAGGGCCGCCTCCACTTCCTCATCGGCCCGAACGGCGCCGGCAAGACCACGCTGGTCGACGCCCTCACCGGGCTCGTGCACGGCGCCGGTACCGCGACGTTCCGCCAGCACGACCTGCTCACGATGAAGTCGCACGAGATCGTGCGCCTCGGCGTCGGCCGCACCTTCCAGACGGCGACGGTGTTCGAGCAGCTCACCGTGCTCCAGAACCTCGACATCGCGGCGGGCCTGCACCGGCGGAAGCTCGGCATGCTGCTGGCCCGCCGGAAGGTGCCCGAGATCGTCGAGCAGGCCCTCGAGACCATCGGCCTCGCGTCGTTGGCCCACCGGCCCGCCGGGATCCTCGCCCACGGCCAGAAGCAATGGTTGGAGGTCGGCATGCTGCTCGTGCAGGACGCCAAGGTGATGTTCCTCGACGAGACGGTCGCCGGGATGAGCGCCGACGAGCGGCAGGAGACGGGCGAGCTCCTGCAGCGAATCGTCGGCGACCGGACCATCGTCGTCATCGAGCACGACATGGAGTTCATGCGCACCTACGCCGACGTCGTCACCGTGATGCACGGCGGAAAGGTGCTGTCCGAGGGGACGGTGGCCGAGATCCAGGCCGACCCCGAGGTGCAGCGGGTGTACCTCGGCACGGTGACGGAGGTGGCCCTCGATGGCTGACGCGATGCTCGAGCTCGTCGGCGTCACCGCCGGCTACGGGCGCACCAAGGTGCTGTTCGACGTCGACGTGTCGATCCCCACCGGCGGCGGCGCCGCCGTCATGGGCCACAACGGGGCCGGCAAGACCACCCTGCTGCGGGTGGCCGTCGGGCTGATCCCGATCACCGCCGGCCGGGTGCTCCTCGACGGTGAGGACGTCACGAAGCTGCCGCCGAACAAGCGGGTGAAGCGCGGCCTTGGCTACGTGCCGCAGGGCCAGCTGTGCTTTCCGCAGATGACCACCTTGGAGAACCTCCAGCTGGTCTCCAACGTGCAGTCGGAGATCGACGAGACCCTCGACACGTTCCCGGCGCTCACCGAGCTCTTGGAGCGACCGGCCGGGCTGCTGTCGGGTGGGCAGCGCCAGCAGCTGGCCATCGCCCGGACGTTGCTGACCAAGCCCCGGCTCCTGATCCTCGACGAACCGACCGAGGGCATCCAGCCCAACGTCGTCGCCGAGATCGAGCAGGTGATCCTGCGGCTGGCCCAGCGTGGCGACCTCACCGTGCTCCTCGTGGAGCAGCACGTCGGCTTCGCGCTGCGCTCGACCGACCGCTACTACGTGCTGGAGTCCGGACGGATCACGGGCCGCGGCGAGGGAGGCGAAGGGGCTCTCGACGAGGTCCGCGCCGCGATGGCGGTCTGATCACCGTGCAGCTCAGCACGCGCGAACAGGAACGGCTGATGATCAGCCTCGCGGCCATGGTGGCGCGCGACCGCAAGGCGCGCGGCGTCGTGCTCAACCATCCCGAGGCGGTGGCGATCCTCACGTCGTTCGTCCTCGAGGGAGCGCGCGACGGCCGGCGGGTGGCCGACCTCATGGAGACCGGCCGGCAGGTCCTCTCCCGCGACGACGTGATGCCGGGCGTGCCCGAGATGCTCGTCGAGGTGCAGGTGGAGGCCACCTTCCCCGACGGCACCAAGCTCGTCACGATCCACGAGCCGATCCCGTAGCGATGGTCGTCCCTGGCGAGATCCTGTTCGGTGCCGGACCGGTGCCCCTCCTCGAGGGGCGGCCGGTGGTGTCGGTCGACGTGGTGAACACCGGCGACCGGCCCATCCAGGTGGGCTCGCACTACCACTTCGCCGAGACCAACTCCTCGCTGTCGTTCGACCGAGCCTCGGCGCGCGGGCGGCGCCTCGCCATCCCCGCCGGCACGTCGGTGCGGTTCGAGCCCGGCATCGCCCAGGTGGTGGAGCTGGTGGCCTACGTCGGCGCTCGCGTCGCGGCCGGGTTCCGGGGCGAGGTCGCCGGACCGCTCGACGGAGCCTGCTGATGGAGCTCGACCGCCGCCGCTACGCGGCCCTCTACGGACCGACCACCGGCGACCGCATCCGCCTGGCCGACACCGACCTCCTGATCGAGGTGGAGGACGACCTCTGCGCCGGTGGCGACGAGGTGGTGTTCGGCGGCGGCAAGGTCATCCGCGAGTCGATGGGCCAGAGCTCGGCGACGCGGGCCGACGGCGCGCCCGACCTCGTGATCACCGGCGCGCTGATCCTCGACCACTGGGGCGTGGTGAAGGCCGACATCGGCGTGCGCGACGGTCGCATCGTCGCCATCGGCAAGGCCGGCAACCCCGACACCATGGACGGCATCACGCCCGGCCTCGTGATCGGTCCGTCCACCGAGGTGCTCGCCGGCAACGGGCGCATCCTCACCGCCGGTGCCATCGACGGCCACGTCCACCTCATCTGCCCGCAGATCCTCGAGGAGGCGCTCGCCTCGGGCATCACGACGATCATCGGAGGCGGCACCGGTCCGGCGGAGGGCACCAAGGCCACCACCGTCACCCCGGGGGCGTGGAACCTCGGGTTCATGCTGCAGGCCCTGGACGAGTGGCCCATCAACGTGGTGCTCCTCGGCAAGGGCAACACGGTGTCGCTCGACGGGATGCGCGAGCAGGTGCTCGGCGGCGCGGCCGGGTTCAAGCTGCACGAGGACTGGGGCACCACGCCGGCGGCCATCGACGCCTGCCTCCGTGTGTGCGACGAGTTCGGCGTGCAGGTGGCCATCCACACCGACACCCTCAACGAGGCCGGCTACGTGGAGTCGACCCTCGCCGCCATCGCCGGACGCGGGATCCACACGTACCACACCGAGGGTGCCGGCGGCGGCCACGCGCCGGACATCATCACGGTGGTCAGCCACGACAACGTGCTCCCGTCGTCGACCAACCCGACCCGACCCCACACGGTGAACACGATCGACGAGCACCTCGACATGCTCATGGTCTGCCACCACCTCAACCCCGCCATCGCCGAGGACCTGGCCTTCGCCGAGAGCCGCATCCGTCCGTCGACCATCGCGGCGGAGGACGTCCTCCACGACCTCGGGGCCATCTCGATGATCGGGTCCGACAGCCAGGCCATGGGCCGGGTGGGGGAGGTGATCTTGCGCACGTGGCAGACGGCGCACGTGATGAAGGCGCGGCGGGGGTCGTTGCCGGGCGACGGGGCGGCCGACAACCACCGGGCTCGTCGCTACGTGGCGAAGTACACGATCAACCCCGCCATCACCCACGGCCTCGACCACGAGATCGGGTCGGTGGAGGTGGGCAAGCTGGCCGACCTCGTGCTGTGGGACCCGGTGTACTTCGGCGTGCGACCCCACGCGGTGCTGAAGGGCGGCGTGATCGCGTGGGCCCAGATGGGCGACGCCAACGCGTCGATCCCCACCCCGCAGCCCATCCTGCCGCGGCCGATGTTCGGCGCCGCGCCCAAGTCGGCCGCGGCGACGAGCCTCACCTTCGTCGCCCCGCTCGCGCTCGAGGCGGGTGACCTCGTGGACCGCCTCGGCCTCGAGAGCCGGGTGGTGCCGGTCGGGGACTGCCGGGCGCGCACCAAGGACGACATGGTGAACAACACCGCCCGGCCCGACGTCCGGGT
>JALYWQ010000465.1 GCA_030852625.1 Actinomycetota bacterium | reverse complement strand
CTCGTGATCGCCAGCGACCGGGCCCGCTTCATGGAGCTGTTCGTGAAGCGGGGCCTGGCCCTCGACGGCGGCACCTCCTGGACCCTGCCGCACCTCGTCGGCATCCGCCGAGCCAAGCAGCTGGCCTTCTTCGGCGACACCCTCGATGCCGCCACCGCCCTCGACTGGGGTCTCGTCAACGAAGTGGTGCCGGCCGACGAGCTGCCGGCGCTCGCTGCCGAGTGGGGACGCAGGCTCGCCGACGGTCCCACCACCGCGATCAGCCTCATGAAGACCCAGCTCGACAGCGCCCTCACCGCCAGCTTCGCCGAGGCCATGGAGGGCGAGGCCCGGGCCCAGCACATCGTGTACACGACGAAGGACATGGAGGAGGGCATCAAGGCCTACCTCGAACGGCGGGAGCCCAAGTTCACCGGCGAGTGATAGTGGTTGATACATCAACTTAGTGGGTACACTCGGGGGAGGATCTCACCGACCCGAGAGGACGGCTCCCCGTGGCAACCGCGACGCGACTCCCCACCTACTTCATCTCCCACGGTGGCGGCCCCTGGCCCTGGATCAAGGACCAGATGCCGTTCGACATGTCGATCCTCGAGGCGTCGCTGCAGGCCATCCCCGACGAGATCGGCGTGGAGCCCAGGGCGGTGCTCGTGGTGTCCGGCCACTGGGAGGAGCCGGAGTTCACGGTCCAGACCAGCCCGAGGCCCCCGATGGTCTACGACTACGGCGGCTTCCCCGAGTTCACGTACCAGATCCAGTACCCGGCCCCGGGCTCGCCCGAGGTGGCCGCCCGGGTCGTGGAGCTGCTCGGCGACGCGGGCATCCCGGTGCAGGAGGACGCCGAGCGGGGCTACGACCACGGCGTCTTCGCACCGCTCTACGCCATCTATCCGCAGGCCGACGTGCCGATCCTCCAGCTGTCGCTGAAGCACGGCTACGACCCCGAAGAGCACCTGGCCGTGGGTCGGGCGCTGGCGCCGCTCCGCGACGAAGGTGTCCTCATCATCGGTAGCGGCCTGAGCTACCACAACCTCCGCGAGTTCGGCTCGACGGGCGCGGCCGCGTCGGCGACGTTCGACGAGTTCCTCACCGCGGTGCTGGTCGACGCCGGACCCGAGTCGCGCACCGCCGCCATCCGTCGGTGGGACGAGGCGCCCGGCGCCCGCACCGCCCACCCGCAGGAAGATCACCTCATCCCGCTGATGGTCGCCCTCGGTGCCGCCGAGGACGAGCCCGCCGTGCGCCAGTACCACGAGAAGGACTTCATGGGCGGCATCACCGCCAGCAGCTACCGCTTCGGCTGAGCGAGCTCAGCGGCGGACGGTCCGCCAGGCCCTCGGGGCCAGGACCGCCAGCACGGCGACCAGCGCCAGTGCCATCGGCGCGGTCGAGCTCGAACCCGTGGCCGGCAGCAAGGGCCCGGTGGCCGTCCCCTTGCTGACGAGGCGGAGCACCTGGAGGCCGGGGTCGGCGTTGATCTCGTCGTCGCAGAAGTACATCGGGTTCCACTGCTTCTCGGCGAAGAGCCTGCTCTGGTCGGCGTGGTGGGGGCGGGTGACGTCCTCGGACTGCGAGTAGGTGACGATGGCGTCGGCGTCGATGCCGCAGCCGTCGTTGGTCGCCGGGTCGACGAAGTGGGCCGCCATCACGAACGACGAGCCGTGGTCGATGTCGGAGTAGCCGGCCCGGTCGCCCGGGTTGGGGTTCCACCGGGCCGAGATGGCGTTGAACACGCCGAAGGTCCCGGGGCCGCCGTGGACGGGGATCTTCTCGCCGTCCTTCACCTCGTACTGCCAGCCCCGGAGCCCGGCGTCGAGCGGGATGCCGGCGCCGCGGAGGTCATTGATGGCGTCGCCGAGGGCGAGGGCCACCCGCGGGTTGGCGGTGTCGAGGTCGCGCGGGGTGTGCACGGGATCGGCGAGCGAGAACGGGACCTTCCACGGCACCCCGTCGGGCAACACCGTGGAGATCGGCAGGATCCGGCGCAGCTCCTCGGGCAGCTGGGATAGGGCCAGTCCGAGGGCGTCGATCGGGAGGAGCGACGACGACAGGTGGGTCCAGAAGCGACGGAACAGCACGGCGCCCGGCGCGTCGAGGTCGTCGTGGCGGTTCCACCCGTCGAGGACGTCGCACGCCCCCTCGATCGTCACCGGCGTGCCCGTGGTGCTGGGCGCGGTGGCGCCGAGCGAGCGGCACAGCTCGACCATCGCGTTCACCGTGAGCTCGCCGGCCAGGTTCCGGTTCTCGAAGACCAGCTCCTGGAGGATGTCCTGCGTGACGACGTTGCCAGCGGCCGGATCGCGGCCATCGGTGCCCGCGAGCCGCTGCTGCACCATGTCGAGACCCAGCCGGGTGCGCAGCGACCGCTCGGCGCGCTCGTCGCCGATGATCCGGGCGAAGCCCTCGAGCGGCTGCTCGGGGTTGGTGAGCCAGTAGCTGTCGTTGCCGTTGGTGACGTAGTCGTCCCGCTCGAGGTGGGGGAGGTGCTGGGGACCGAAGATCCCGGGCACGGGCGCGTCGTCGTCGGTGCCCCAGGCGCACTCGCTGCGGGCGCCGTCGAGGGTGGGCAGCCCGAGGGCGGTGAAGGTCACCAGCCCGAGCAGACCGCCGCAGGTGGTGGCCTTCTCGTTGGTCACGTGGGGGACGACCGACACGTCGGAGTAGAGGGCGTTGCCGGCCCGGTCGGC
>JALYWQ010000461.1 GCA_030852625.1 Actinomycetota bacterium | reverse complement strand
GGAGGGCGGCGATCACGACGTCACGACCGGTCTTGAGCTGACCGTCGACCTGCACGACGATGCGGTCCCGCAGTCCGTTGAGCAGCAACGTCTGCTGGGTCTCGGCCAGCCCGAGCTCCCACGGGGCGCCGGCGTGCTTGAGGGAGTTGAGCGGGCTGGCGCCGGTGCCGCCGTCGTGGCCCGAGATGAGCACGACGTCGGCCTTGGCCTTCGACACCCCGGCCGCCACCGTGCCCACGCCCACCTCGGCCACGAGCTTCACGTGGACGCGAGCCGAGGGGTTGGCGTTCTTCAGATCGTGGATGAGCTGCTTCAGGTCCTCGATCGAATAGATGTCGTGGTGCGGAGGCGGCGAGATGAGCCCCACACCCGGGGTGGAGTGCCGCGTCTTGGCGATCCACGGGTAGACCTTGCCGCCGGGCAGCTGGCCGCCCTCGCCGGGCTTGGCGCCCTGGGCCATCTTGATCTGCACGTCGTCGGCGTTGGTGAGGTACTCCGACGTCACCCCGAACCGGCCCGACGCCACCTGCTTGATGGCGCTGCGGCGCTCGGGGTCGTAGAGGCGCTCGGGGTCCTCCCCGCCCTCACCGGTGTTCGACTTGCCGCCGATGCGGTTCATCGCGATGGCGAGGGTCTGGTGGGCCTCCATCGAGATCGAGCCGTAGCTCATGGCGCCGGTGGAGAACCGCTTCACGATCTCGCTGACCGGCTCCACCTCCTCGATCGGCACGGGGGTGACCTCGCCGGTCTTCAGCTCGAAGAGCCCGCGCAGGGTGGCCAGCTTCCGAGCCTGGTCGTCGACCCGCGAGGTGTACTGCTTGAAGATGTCGTAGCGCTTCGTGCGCGTGGCGTGCTGGAGCTTGAACACCGTCTCGGGGTTGAAGAGGTGGTGCTCGCCCTCACGGCGCCACTGGTACTCGCCGCCGGCCCAGAGGTCACGGTGGGCGGCCTCCTCTGGACGCTCGAGGTAGGCGAAGCGGTGGCGGGCGGCCACCTCTTCGGCGATCACGTCGAGGCCGATGCCGCCGATGCGGCTGGTGGTGCCGGTGAAGTACTCGTCGACGAGGTCCTGGCCGAGGCCGATGGCCTCGAAGACCTGGGCGCCGGTGTACGACGCCACCGTCGAGATGCCCATCTTCGACATGATCTTGATGACGCCCTTGGAGCAGGCCTTCACGAAGTTCTTCACGGCCTTGTGCTTCGTGACGCCGGTGATCACGCCCTGGTCGATGAGGTCCTCGATGGTCTCGAAGGCCAGGTACGGGTTGATGGCGGCAGCGCCGTACCCGAGGAGGAGCGCCATGTGGTGCACCTCGCGGGCGTCGCCGCACTCGACGAGGAGCCCCACCTGGGTGCGGGTGCGCTCCCGGATGGTGGTGGTGCACCGCGGCAGTGAGGAGGAGCGACGGGATCGGCGCCAGCTCGGCCGAGGAGTAGCGATCGGACAGCACGATCAGCTTGGCGCCGTCGTTCACGGCCTGGCTGACCTTGGCCCGCACCTCGTCGAGCGCCTTGCGCAGGCCCTCGCCGCCCTCGGCCACGGGGTAGAGGCCGTCGATGGCGTAGGACTTCCAGCCGGGCTGGGCCGGGTCCTCGTGGATGTAGAGGAGCTTGGCCAGCTCCTCGTTGGAGATGACCGGGTAGGGCATGGCGATCTGGGCCGCGCTCTCGGGCGTCGGCTCGAGCAGGTTGCGCTCGGGGCCGAGGCGGTTGCCGAGGCTGGTGACGAGCTCCTCGCGGATGGCGTCGAGGGGCGGGTTGGTCACCTGGGCGAACAGCTGGCTGAAGTAGTCGAACAGCAGCCGCGGCCGGTCGCTGAGCACGGCGATGGGCGTGTCGGTGCCCATCGAGCCGAGGGGCTCGCCGCCGGTCTTGGCCATGGGGCCGAGGATGATCTTGAGCTCCTCGGTGGTGTAGCCGAACAGGCGCTGGTGGCGGATCACCGTGCCGTGCTGGGGGGTGAGGAACTCCTTCTCGGCGATGTCCTCGAGGTGGATGAGGTTCTCGTGGAGCCACTGGCCGTAGGGGTGCTCGGTGGCGAGGGCGGCCTTGATCTCCTCGTCCTCGACGATGCGGCCCTGGCTGGTGTCGACCA
>JALYWQ010000459.1 GCA_030852625.1 Actinomycetota bacterium | reverse complement strand
GGTGCCTCCCACGCGTAGTGACGGCGGACCGGGCCAGCTGCCCGGTCCCGTCGCCCACCCACCCGAGGCCGTCCTTGCCCAGGTTCACGGCCGCGCCGCCGCCCTTGGCGATGAACTTGCCGGCGCCGATGAAGCCGCCCGCCAGCTGACGCAGCGCGCTGCGTTCGCCGCCCGGGCCCGTGCCCGGTGGTCGGTCGAACTTCACGAGGCGGACCTTGACCAGCCCGTCGAACAGGCTGGCGGGGTCGAAGTAGGCGTCGCCCCGACGAGCACCGAAGTGCAGCTCGCCCCTCGTCGTCCCGACCACCTGGCCCCGTCGCACCCGCTGGCCGCGGGCCACCCGCACCTCGTCGAGGAAGGAGTACGACGTGCGGATCCCGTCCTCGTGGAGGACCGTCACGTGGCGCGACCCGGCGACGGTGCCGGCGAAGGTCACCGAGCCGTCGGCGGCCGCCCGCACCTCGGTGCCGGGTTCAGTGCCGTAGTCGAGACCGCGGTTGCCCCGGCTGTAGGGCCCGCCGTCCACGTGGAACGGCTCGACCACCTCGGCCTCAACCGGTGGCTCGTAGCGCACCGGCCCGTCGGCCCCCGCCGGAGCCAGGGCCATCCCCCCGCTCGCCACCACCGCCGCCAACCCGATCGACGCCGCGCGCGCCCATCGACCTGCTCGCCGCTCCACCATCGCCGCCTCCGCGCACGCATCCAGCGCTCCGCGCCGGCGGAGCGCGCTGGGTCAGCGGGGGAAGGTGGTGATCAGGGAGGTGGGGGGAGGATCAGTCGACGCGGTCGTCGACGATGCTGCTCACCCGCGAGCGCAGGTGGAGCACGGCCTTGGTGTGCAACTGGCACACCCGGCTCTCGGTGACGCCGAGGATCGATCCGATCTCGGCGAGCGTGAGGCCCTCGTAGTAGTAGAGGCCCACGACGGTCTTCTCCCGCTCCGGGAGGGCCCGGATGGCATCGGCCAGGCGTTCCTTGAGCTCGGTGACCTCGTAGGCCGCCAGCGGCCCGGGCGAGGCGTCGGTGATGGTGTCGCCCAGGGTCATCCCCTCGCCGCGCTCCGAACCGCCGAGCAGCTCGTCGAGGGCCACGAGGCCGGTGAAGGAGATCTGCCCGAGCATCGTCTGGAGCTCGCCGACGGAGACGTCGAGGGCCTCGGCCAGCTCGGGCTCCGACGGGGCCCGGTGGAGCTTGGCCTCGAGGCTGGCGAAGGCCTGTTCCAACGTGCGGGCCTTGGCCCGCACCGACCGCGGCACCCAGTCGATGGCGCGGAGCTCGTCGAGCATGGCCCCGCGGATGCGGGAGATGGCGTAGGTCTCGAACTTGAAGCCCCGCCCGAGGTCGAACTTCTCGATGGCGTCGATGAGCCCGAGGATCCCGTACGACACGAGGTCGGCCTGGTCGATGGTGTGGGGCAGGCCGCTGGCCACCCGGCCGGCCACGAACTTCACGAGGGGCGCGTAGTGCACGATGAGCGGATCGCGGCGAGCCCGGTCGGTGGGGTCGGCCTTGTAGTCGGCCCAGAGGCGGTCGAGGTCGGTGGTGGGGGAAGCGGCGGTCACGGCAGGGAGGTCAGGAAGGTCAGGCGCGAGGGTGGGAGGCGTCGTACACGAGGCGCAGCCGTTCCCGGCTGACGTGGGTGTAGCGCTGGGTGGTGGCGAGATCAGCGTGCCCCAAGAGCTCCTGCACTGCACGCAGGTCGGCGCCGCCGTCGAGGAGGTGGGTGGCGAAGGTGTGGCGCAGCGCGTGGGGATGGGTGGGCGTGGCGGACCGGGTGTCGAGCACCCGACGCACGTCGCGCGGCGCGATCCGCGTGCCCCGTCGGTTGACGAACAGCGCATCGTCGACGGCGTTGGGAGCCCGCATGGCTTCCCGTCCGGTGGCCAGCCACGCCCGCAGGGCGTCGACGGCGGGCTCGCTGAGCGGCACGAACCGCTCCTTGGCCCCCTTGCCGAACACCCTGGCCCGCTGCTGCTCGAGCTCGAGGCTGCCGACGTCGAGCGAGCAGAGCTCCGACACCCGCAGTCCGCTGCCGTAGAGCACCTCGAGGAGGGCGTCGTCGCGAGCTCGCACCTCGGGCGGGACGTCGTGCACGGCGGACTGCAGCGGCTCGTCGAGGAGCACGTTGAGCTCGTCCTGCTGGAGCACCCGCGGCAACCGGCTGCCGCCCTTCCCGATCGACAACGACGCCGCGGGGTCGACGGCCAGCTGCCCGGTGCGGGTGAGCCAGGCGAAGTAGCGCCGGAGGGTGGCCGCCTTTCGGGCGATGGTGGCCCGGGCACGACCCTCGGCGGCCAGGTCGGCGACGTAGGCCCGCAGCACCTTGCGATCGATCTGGTCGGGGCCGGCGAGACCGCGGCCGTGGGCCCAGTCGGTGAACCCACGGAGGTCGGAGGCGTAGGCCGTGAGGGTGCGCTCGGCCACCGAGGTGAGCGACTCGAGGAACTTGTGTTCCATCCAGGCCATCGGCTGAGGGTACCGCCCCTCATCGGTGGACCCGTTCGTACCAGGCGCCGTCGGCGACCACCCAGCCGTCCTCGACGAGCCGGTGCAGGAGCAGCGAGACGTCGGGCACGGGGAGCCCGGCCCGCACGACGAGGTGCTCGAGCGTGGCCGGTTCCCAGTCGAAGGCGTCGAGCAGGCGATGGCCGTCGGGGCCGGGGTCGATCCGGAGGTCGGGTGCTGCACCGGGCCCGCCGGCCACCAGGCCGAGGGCCACGAGCACGTCACCGGCGTCGCGCACCGGGTGGCAGCCCTCGGCGATGAGCTGGTTGGTGCCGGCCGCCGCCGGGCTGCGCACCGATCCCGGCACCGCCATCACCGAGATCCCCCGCTGGATGGCCTCTTCCACGGTGAGCAGGGAGCCGCCGGCCACGTGCGACTCCACCACGACCACGACGTCGCTCAGCCCGGCGATGATGCGGTTGCGGGCCGGGAACCGCCACGCGGCCGGCCGCACCCCGAGCGGGGCCTCGGAC
>JALYWQ010000445.1 GCA_030852625.1 Actinomycetota bacterium | reverse complement strand
ATCCAACTGCCCCCGGGCAGCTCGAGCGGCGGGGTGGCATCGACGGTGGTGCGTCGCCCCTGCACCTTGCCGGCTGCGAACCGGGCCTCGGCGAGGGTGGCACCCAAGGCCCACCCGCCGGCGCCGTCGGGCACGGCGACCACCGCATCGGGCGCGGCGGTGTCGTCGGCGAACTGGCCACCACCCACCGCGATGCGGGGGGCCGCCACCTGCGGTCCGCCGGACTCGATCGTGGCCCGCTGGTCAGCGCCCGACCGGTCGCCGTGATCGCGGCCCCGAACCGCAACCTGCGACACGGTGTGACGCTGTGCGTCACGGGTTGTCGCAGGTTCGGCGTCGGTGGGGTGACCCGTCATCACGTCCCAGGCGTCGAGGATGGTGCGCCACCCGGTGCAGCGGCAGAGGTGGGCGAGCAGGGCCTGCTCGACGGCAGCGTGGTTGGCGGCGCCCTGCGACTTGGTTCGCAGTCCCTCGAGTCTGCAGATGATCCCGGGGGTGCAGAAGCCGCACTGGCTGGCGCCGGTGTCGAAGAAGGCCTTGGCCCAGTCCTCACGAACGGCCGGCTCGAGCCCGTCGACCGTCGAGATCGACCGACCCGCCACCCGACGGGCCGGCGTCACGCACGCCACCCGTGGCTGCCCGTCCACGAGCACGGTGCAGCACCCGCACTGCCCCTGCGGGCTGCACCCGTCCTTCACCGACGTGAGGCGGAGGTCTTCGCGCAGCACCTCCAGGAGCGAGACACCTCGGTCGGCCACCTCGACCTGCTGCCCGTCCACGGTGAGCTGCAGGACGGGCCGCGGATCGGGGGTCATCGGGCGCAGGATAGGTTTCGGCGATGGCCGGACCCATCTCCCGACGACGTTTCCTCGCCACGAGCGCCGCGGCCACCGCCGGTGCGGTGGCCCTCGCCGCCTGCGGGGGCGACGACGGGCCCTCGGCTGACGACGACACCTCGACCACGACCGGGTCGAGCGGGTCCGGCGAACTGTCGCTCATCCAGTTCTTCGGGGGCGGGCCCCAGTTCGTGGCCGGCACCACCGTGCGAGCCCCGTTCGGGCTGGCCGACAAGGACGGGCTGCTCGAGGTCGGCGACACCCCGGCGGAGCTCACCGTCACCGTGCTGGGGCCTGATGAGAAGGCCATCGCCGATCCGCTCACCATCGCCCGGCGCTCGGACGGGATCCCCCGGCCCTACTACCCGCTGGTGGTGCCGGTCACCGATCCCGGCATCTACAGCGCGCGGGTCGACTACGAGGGTGTGGCCGCCGACCTGTCCTTCCAGGTCAACCGTCCGGAGGAGGTGGCGGTCATCAAGGCCGGCGACACCTTCCCGGCCCTCGAGACGCCGACGCCGGACGACGCCCGGGGCGTCAACCCGATCTGCACCGCCACGCCGGCCTGCCCGCTCCACGACGTGACCGCGGCGCAGGCCCTCACCGAGGGCCGGCCGCTGGCGTTCCTCGTGGCCACGCCGGCGTTCTGCCAGATCAGCGTGTGCGGACCGGTGCTCGACGTGCTGCGCACCGCGCTGCCGAACCACCCGAACGTCCGCGGCCTCCACGCCGAGGTCCACCCCGACCCGTTCACCACCACCAAGACCTTCGCCCCGACGCCGCTCGCGCTGAAGCTGTTCTCCGAGCCCGTGCTCGTGCTGGTGGGGAGCGACGGGATCGTGCAGCAGCGCGTCGACACCCTCTTCGACGTCACCGAGCTCGACGAGCTCCTCGCTGGTCTGACCTAGGCGGTCAGCTCAGGAGAACGACTTGCCGCAGCCGCAGGAGCGCTGCGCGTTGGGGTTCTCGATGGCGAACCCTGCGCCCTGGAGGCCGTCCTTGTAGTCGAGCACGGCGCCCTGGAGCAGCTCCACGCTGGCGTCGTCGACCACCACGCGCACACCGGCATCGGTGTTGAGCACGTCGGACGGGGCGACATCGGTGTCGAAGAACATCTCGTAGCTGAAGCCGGAGCATCCGCCGGGGCGCACCGCGACTCGCAGGGCGAGGTCGGTGCTGCCTTCGGCGTCGATGAGCTCCTTCACCTTGGTGACGGCGGAATCGGTGAGGGTGATCACAGCACGGGCCTCCTGTGCACGACCTTGGCGGACGGGGGCAATGCTACCGGCGTCCGTGCGAGATCTCGACTTGGCAGGGCGGACGGCTCACCAGATCGTTGAATCCGGCCACCTCGGCGCCGTCAGAACCCTCGAGGACGCCAGCCACCAGGCCCCGGTGGAGGCTGCAGATGACCTCGGGGCTCCCCTCGGCCAGCTCCTGGAACGGGCAGCGGGTGAAGGCGATCGTGGTGCCCTGGTCGTCGGTGACCGATTCGGGGTCGAACCCGAGCACCGCCAGCTCCTCCATGAGGACCTCGACGCCGTCGTGGCCGCCGGCGCCGCGCTGGGCGGCTCGGGTGAGGCCGTAGTCGCGGCCGGCCTCGGCGCACTCCGCGGCCGGCAGCTGGGCGCTCGTGGCGAGTCGGAGCAGCATCCGCGCCAGGGCGGGGAACGCCGGTGGTTCGAAGCCGAGGGACGGAGCGTCGGCGGCCAGCGAGTAGCGGTGCTGCGGCCGGCCCACGGCTCCCCGGGCCTCGGTGACGACGTCGAGGAGGCCGACGTCGCGCATCCGCTCGAGGTGCGGTCGCACCGTGTTGGGGTGCAGGCCGAGGCCCTCGGCGATCTGCGCGGTGGCGAGCGGCGACGACGATCGGGCCAGCTCGAGGTAGATGGCGTAGCGGGTGTTGTCGCCGAGCGCCTTCAGGATCTCGAGACGAGGGGTCGGGGACGTCCCGACGGTCGCGGCCATCGCATGGAGTTTACACGGCTGCCGCCGGTAGAATCCGGGGCGATGGCCGAGCGCCCCACCTCCGACGACGTGCAAGCGGTGCTCCGCGGCGTCATCGACCCGGAGCTCGGCAGCGACATCGTCGAGCTCGGGATGGTCAAGGGCAGCCGCATCGACGACGACGGCAACGTCGTGGTCACCATCGCCCTCACCACCTCCGGGTGCCCGCTGCGGGCGCAGATCCAGCGTGACGTCCGCGCCCGGGTCGGGTCCCTGCCCGGCGCCGGCAAGGTCACCCTCGACTGGACCGAGATGACCCAGGAGGAGAAGAGCACCGCGATGGGCAAGGCGCGGTTCAACGTCTCCCAGCGCCCCGAGGACACTGCCCTCGCACCCACCACCAAGGTCGTGCTCGTGGCGTCCGGCAAGGGCGGCGTCGGCAAGTCGTCGGTCACCGTGAACCTGGCTGCCGCCATCGCCGCCACCGGGCTGCGGGTCGGCGTGCTCGACGCCGACATCTGGGGCTTCTCCGTCCCCCGCATGCTCGGCGTGTCGGGTCGGCTGTCGGGCAAGGAGCGCGACGGCAAGAAGGTGATGACCCCCCACGAGCGCAAGGTCGGCGAGGGCGTGCTGCGCATCGTGTCGATGGGGTTCCTCGTGGAGGACGAGGAGCAGGCGCTCATGTGGCGGGGCCTGATGCTCAACCGCGGCGTGATGCACTTCCTCCAGGACGTCGACTGGGGCGACGACCTCGACTACCTCTTCATCGACATGCCGCCCGGCACCGGCGACGTGCAGATGGGCGTGGCCAAGCTGCTGCCGAGGGCCGAGGTCCTCGTCGTCACCACCCCGGCCCTGGGCGCTCAGAAGGTCGCCGCCCGAGCGGTGTCGATGTCCCGCAAGAGCTACCTCCGGGTGGCCGGGGTGATCGAGAACATGAGCGCCTTCACCTGCGAGCACGGCGAGACCTACGCCCTCTTCGGCGAGGGTGGCGGCGAGGCGCTGGCCGCCGACGCCGGCGTGCCGCTCCTCGGCCAGGTGCCGCTGGAGCCGGCCGTGTCGGCCGGCGGCGACACCGGTGAGCCGGTGGTCCTCAGCGACGGTCCGGCCGCGGAGGCGTTCCGGCAGATCGCCGATCGCATCCTCAC
>JALYWQ010000424.1 GCA_030852625.1 Actinomycetota bacterium | reverse complement strand
GCTCAGGCCTCGTCGAGCCCTCGGGATGCCAGCCGGACGAGCCCTGCGCAGCCAGCTGTGAGCACCGACGCCACCACGACGGCGCCGACGTAGAGCCCCCACGGCGCATCGGCGGCGGGGGCCCCGCCCTCGCTCGGCACCTCGAGGCCCGGCGTGGCGTCGCCCACGTCGACGACCCGCCACTCGTCACCCTGCTCCTCCAGGAGCACGGTGCCCTCGATCGGATCGCCGGCGCCGGACCCTTCCCGTTGGGTGAGGCGGAACGGCACGCCTTTCCGACCGCCGTCGACGTCGACCGCCTTCCCGACCTCGAGGTCCACGAAGGCCGCCTTGCCGTCGGTGTCCTCGGTGGGGAGCAGGTGGGCGGCCAGCGCCACCGGCCCCACCTCCTCGGCCTCGTTCCGGGCCCGCTCCCGCACCCCCTTGCGCTGCGTGTCGCCCACTGCCACCAGCCACCGTTCCGCCACGCCCTCGGGCCGGTTGGCACCGGTGCCGAACACGGCGATCAGCGAACCGATGATCACGAAGGCCAGGATCACGCCGGCCAACGAGACGAGGAACGGGCGGCGGGACGGACGGGGGACGCGGTCGGTGGACCCCATGGTCTCGCTCATGCCGGGATCTCGTCGAGATCACGGCCCTTGGTCTCCGGCAGGTAGCGCCAGACGAACCAGAGCATCGGTAGCTGGAGCAGCATCAGCGCGGTGACGGTGTCGCCGATGTTGCCGATGGCGCCCGACTTGTGGTCCCCGAGGATCCCGATGAGGGCCGGCCCGAAGACGTAGCCGGCGATCTCGAAGACGTTGCGGATCCAAGCCATCGCCTGTCCGCGCATCTCGGTTGGGAACAGCTCCGTGGCGAAGGCCCCCATCACCGGGCCCATGCCGAGCCCGAAGAACACGGCGAGGAGGAGGGCCACGAACGACACCGGCTTCGAGGTGGCCTGGAACAGCGTGATGGCGAACACGATGGCGCCGACGGCGTAGACGAGCCCCGTCGGCCGCCGGCCGAACCGCTCCATGGCCCGACCGCACACGTAGTACCCGAGGCAACCGAGCCCGTAGGCGCAGATGATGAAGAAGGCCACCTCGCCCGAGGTGAAGCCCCGCTCCCGTTCGGCGTAGAACGCCCACCAGGCGGTGGAACCGAAGAGCGGGATCGACCGGAACATGTGCACGAACCCCACGATGAGGAGCTTGCGCCGGTGGACGCTGCGCCACGGCTCGAGCATCGACGGCCGCTCGTTCGTGAGGCGGCCGGCCTTGACCAGCTCGAAGCGACGGGTCTCCTGGATGCGACGGCGGTAGACGCTCAGCACCACGAGCGGGAACAGGCCGACGAGGTAGAAGGCCCGCCACTCGAGCGCGGTGTCCTGGAGCCCGAGGCCGAGCAGGATGCCCACGGCGATGGTGCCGAGGGCCACGAAGGCCAGCAGGATCCCGAGGGCCCGGGCCCGTCGCTCGGTGGGGAACTCCTCCACGATCATGGTGACGCCGATGGCGTACTCCGCACCGAGGAACACCCGGGCGCCGAACTGGAAGAAGGCGAAGCTCCAGATGTTCCAACTGGCGGCGGTGAGGGCGGTGAAGAAGGTGTAGCCCACCACCGACCAGAGGAGCATCGGCCGGCGGCCGAGGCGGTCGGAGAGCCGGGCCACGAAGAAGGCCACCGCCAGGCCGAGCTCGATCGGGATGCGGGTGATGCCGAGCACCGTCTCGCTCACCCCGAACGTGCTCTGGATGTTCGGCAGCAGCAGGGCGAGGATCGAGCTGTCGTACCCCTCGAAGAAGGCGGCCGACACGAGCAGGATCAGCAGGAGCCGGAGGTAGGCGGGATCCCGTTCCAGGTTCGGGTCGTCGGCCGGCTCCACCACCGACGGCGGTTCCCAGTCGGTCGGTACGCCGGCAGGTGTCGGCACCATCGCCGGCCCGTCGTCGCTCGTCATCCACTCCCCCTGTTGCAGGCGCCCCCGCGTGGGCGGCAGCGTACGCTACGCCCGGTTCGGCGCCGTGCACGCCCGCCTGGGGGGCACCACAAACCATGACCATGGCCATCCGGGAGGAGCACGTCGCCCTCGTCGACGCGGTGCGGCGGTTCACCGCCGACCGCTGTCCGCCGAGGGTCGTGCGAGCGGCCATCGACGGCGGGCGGGCCGGCGAGCGTCCTCCGTTCTGGGGCGAGCTCGCCTCGCTCGGGTGGCTGGGGCTCCACCTGCCCGAGGCCGTCGGCGGGCAGGGGTTCGGCCTCCTCGAACAAGGGCTCGTGCTCGAAGGGCTGGGTCGAGCGATGGCACCGGGTCCGATGCTGCCGACCGTCATGGCCTCGGCCGTGCTCCACGCTGCGGGCGGACTCCCCGAGCTCATCACGGGCCTGGCCGACGGCTCCCTCGTGGGCACGGTGGCCCTCGGACCGAACGACCCGGTGCTCTGCGGCGCCGCCGCCGACATCGTCATCGTGGTGACCTCGCACGGGTCGTGCGTGGCGCTGACCGGCGACGGGTTCGCCGCCCATCCGGTCGAGTCCCTCGACCCCACCCGACCGCTCGCCGCGCTGGAGATCACCGGTCCGGGAACGCCCCTGGCCATCAGCGCCGAGCAGGTGCGGGCCATCGCGGCAACGCTCGCCGCGGCCGAGGCCTCGGGCGGCGCGGCCTGGTGCGTGCGCACCGCCGCCGACCACGCCGCCGTCCGCGAGCAGTTCGGTCGCCCCATCGGCCAGTTCCAGGGGGTGAAGCACCGGTGCGCCGACATGCTCGTAGCCGCCGAGC
>JALYWQ010000419.1 GCA_030852625.1 Actinomycetota bacterium | reverse complement strand
TGGGGCGGCGTGGCGCGCAAGGGCGCCGGCTACGTGGGGGCCACCAACGGGCCGGGCACGGCATCGGACGCCTTCCGGGACGCCGTCGAGGGCACGGGGCGGACCTGGGAACCGGAGCAGTGGATCGACGAGGGCATCGTCCGCGACGAAGCCAAGGGCGCCATCGGCCGCGGCCGGGCGCCGGGCAAGCCGGCCCCCCGGAAGGGGCGCGGCGTCGTCGACGACGAGCCGGCCGAGGACCCGTCCCTCCAGCGTGCCGTCGGCGCCACCAAGGTGGAGCGCGTCGAGCAGCGCATGAAGGAGGCGTCCCGCGCCTTCAAGCGGGAGCGGTTCGAGGAGGCCCGCAAGATCCTTCGCCCCCTCGCCGAGTCGGCGCCCACCGCGGTGTCGGTGCGGGAGCTCCTCGGGCTCACCTACTACCGGCTGGGCCGGTGGAAGCTGGCCGTGGCCGAGCTCGAGGCGTTCCGTGACCTCACCGGGAGCACGGAGCAGCACCCCGTGCTGGCCGACTGCTACCGGGCCCTCGGCCGCCACGCCAAGGTGGCCGAGCTGTGGGAGGAGCTGCGGGACGTGTCGCCGAGCGCCCCCCTCGTGGCCGAGGGCCGGATCGTGGCGGCGGGCTCCCTGGCCGATCGGGGCGAGCTCCGGGACGCCATCAGCCTCCTCGAGGCCGCCAAGCACCCGTCGAAGCGACCGCAGGAGCACCACCTGCGGGTGGCCTACGCCCTCGCCGATCTCTACGAGCGGGCCGGGGACCTCCCGAAGGCCCGCCAGCTGTTCCAGGTGGTGGCGTCAGCGGATCCCGAGCTGGGTGATGCGGCGACCCGGTTCCGCGCCCTCGGCTGACGCTGTCACAGGGCGCCCGTAGCCTCGGACCCACTTCCCCCTCCACGCCGCCATCTGGCACCGCGGAGGTCCGCACATGTCCACCATCCACCCCACGGCGGGGACCAACCTCGCCGTCCTCGTCGGCACCCTCACCCGGGCGCCCGAGCCCCGATCCCTGCCCTCCGGCGACGAGGTCCTCAGCCTCGAGCTGACGATCCGCTCCGACGGGCTCCCCACCGACTCGGTACCGGTGGCCTGGTTCAACCCCAACGGGTCGGCCGGCTCGATCGAGGTCGGTGACGAGCTCCTCGTCGTCGGCCGCGTCCGTCGCCGGTTCTTCCAGGCCGGCGGCACCACCCAGAGCCGCACCGAGGTGGTGGCCAGCCGGGTCGTGCCCACCCGCAAGGCGGCCGCTGCCACCAAGGCGCTGGCCGCGGCCCTGGCCACCATCGACCCGTAGCCGGCGGTGGTTGCGCCGAGTGGGCGGCGGTCCGCGAGAATGGGAGCTTCCACCCCGCCGCCGTCCACGGAGCAGGTCCACATGCACGCAGAGCAGCTCGAGAAGGTTCGCAACGGGAGCGGGTTCGTCGCCGCGCTGGACCAGAGCGGCGGCAGCACGCCGAAGGCGCTGCAGCTCTACGGTGTCGGCGCCGACGCCTACAGCAACGACGACGAGATGTTCGACCGGATGCACGAGATGCGCAGCCGGATCATCACCAGCCCCGCCTTCACCGGCGACCGCGTCCTCGGCGCCATCCTCTTCGAGGGCACGATGGACCGCGAGATCGAGGGCAAGGGCTCGGCGGAGTACCTCTGGTCGGCCAAGGGCGTGGTGCCGTTCCTGAAGGTCGACAAGGGCCTGGCCGACGAGGCCGACGGCGCGCAGGTGATGAAGCCGATGCCGGGGCTCGACGAGCTGCTCAGCCGCGCCGTCGACAAGGGCGTCTTCGGCACCAAGATGCGCTCGGTCATCAAGCTGGCCGACCCCGCCGGCGTGGCCGCCGTCGTCGACCAGCAGTTCGAGGTCGGCCGCCAGATCCTCGCCGCCGGGCTCGTGCCGATCATCGAACCCGAGGTCGACATCCACAGCCCGCAGAAGGCCGAGGCCGAAGCCCTCCTCAAGGCGGCGATCCTGGCTCAGCTCGAGGAGCAGCCCGGCGACCAGCCGGTGATGCTGAAGCTCACGCTGCCCGAGACCGACGGCTTCTACGACGAGCTCGTGGCCCACCCCTCGGTCGTGCGGGTGGTCGCCTTGTCGGGCGGCTACAGCCGGGAGGAGGCCAACGAGCGGCTGTCCCGCAACAAGGGTGTGATCGCCAGCTTCTCCCGCGCCCTCACGGAGGGGCTCTCGGCCGACCAGAGCGACGACGAGTTCGACGCCATGCTCGACGGCGCCATCAAGTCGATCTACGAGGCCTCGCTCACCTAGGAGACCACCGACCGCGGTGTGCGGTGCCGCGACGACGCGGCGCTATGGTCGACAGCGGATCCGTCGCAACGTCGCGGCGGACGGTCCCCTGGGGGGGTAGACCGACTTGTCCGACACCGCCGAGCGGCCCGCAGCAGCGCCAGAGCGCCTCGACCGGGTCATCATCCGCTTCGCTGGCGACTCCGGCGATGGCATGCAGCTCACGGGCGATCGCTTCACGAGCGCCAGTGCCATGTTCGGCAACGACCTGGCCACGCTGCCCGACTTCCCGGCCGAGATCCGCGCGCCGGCCGGCACCCTGGCCGGCGTCAGCGCCTTCCAGGTGCACATCTCCGACCACGACATCACCACGCCCGGCGACGCGCCGAGCGTGCTGGTGGCCATGAACCCCGCCGCCCTGCGCAACGAGCTCGGGCGGTTGGAGTCGGGCGGCACGGTGATCCTCAACGTGGACGCCTTCGAGGAGCGCTCGTTGAAGAAGGCCGGCTACACCGCCGACCCGCTGACCGACGGCACCCTCGACGGCTACACGGTGTTCGAGATCCCGATGACGAGCCTCACCCAGGGCGCGGTCGAGCCGTTGGGCGTGAAGCCCCGCGACGCCGAACGTTCGAAGAACTTCTTCGCCCTGGGCCTCGTGTCGTGGATGTACACCCGGCCGGTGGCTGAGACGATCCGCTGGATCGAGCAGCGCTTCTCGAACAAGCCCCAGGTGGCGGCGGCCAACCTGGCCGCGTTCAAGGCCGGCCACGCCTTCGGTGAGACCGCAGAGCTGTTCGACCACCCGTTCCAGGTCAACCCGGCCGCGTTGGCCCCGGGCACCTACACGAACATCAACGGCAACACCGCGCTGGCGTGGGGCCTCGTGGCGGCCAGCCAGCTGTCCGGGCTCCCGCTGTTCCTCGGGTCGTACCCGATCACGCCGGCGTCGGACATCCTCCACGAGCTGTCGAAGCACAAGCGGTTCGGGGTGCGCACGCTCCAGGCCGAGGACGAGATCGCGGCCATCGGCTCCGCCATCGGCGCGGCCTACGGCGGCCACCTCGCCATCACCACCACGAGCGGGCCCGGCATGGCCCTGAAGGCCGAAGCCATGGGCCTGGCCGTGAGCCTCGAGCTGCCGCTCCTCGTGATCGACATCCAGCGGGGCGGCCCCTCCACGGGGCTGCCCACGAAGACCGAGGCGGCCGACCTGCTCATGGCGTTCTACGGTCGCCACGGCGAGTCGCCGCTCCCGGTGATCGCGGCGTCCAGCCCGTCCGGTTGCTTCTTCACCGCCATCGAGGCGGCCCGCATCGCGCTGAAGTACCGCACGCCGGTGATCCTGCTCTCCGACGGCTACCTGGCCAACGGCACCGAACCGTGGCGGCTGCCCGACGTGGCCGACCTGCCCGACATCTCCACCACCTTCGCCACCGCGCCCAACCACGTGAACGCCGACGGCTCGGAGACGTTCTGGCCCTACCTCCGCGACCCCGACACGCTCGCTCGGGAGATGGCCCTCCCGGGGACGCCGGGGCTGATGCACCGCATCGGCGGCATCGAGAAGGAGGACGGCTCGGGCAACGTCAGCTACGACGCCGACAACCACGAGCGCATGGTGCACCTCCGGGCCGAGAAGGTGGCCCGCATCGCCAACGACATCCCGGACGTGATCGTGGAGGGCGACGTCGACGACGCCGAGCTGCTCGTCGTCGGGTGGGGCTCCACCTGGGGCGCCATCGACGGCGCCGTGGCCCGGGCCCGCGCCCGGGGCCGTCGCATCGCCAAGGCCCACCTCACCCACCTGAGCCCGTTCCCGAGGAACCTCGGCGAGGTGCTCCGGCGCTACCCAGCCGTGCTGGTCCCGGAGATGAACCTCGGCCAGCTCTCCCGCCTGCTTCGCGCCGAGTACCTGGTCGATGCCAAGTCGGTCACCAAGGTCCGCGGCGTGCCGTTCACGGCCGGCGAGCTCGAACAAGCGATCCTCGACACCCTCGGAGGCCTCCGGTAATGGCGGTGCACGAACCGATCCCGGTGACGAGTCGGAAGGACTGGTCGAGCGACCAGGAGGTCCGCTGGTGCCCCGGGTGCGGCGACTACTCGATCCTCGCCGCCGTCCAACTCCTCATGCCCGACCTCGGCGTGCGCCGGGAGGACACGGTGTTCGTGTCGGGCATCGGGTGCGCGGCCCGTTTCCCGTACTACATGAACACCTACGGGATGCACTCGATCCATGGGCGGGCGCCGGCCATCGCCACGGGTCTGGCCATCGCCCGCCCCGACCTGAAGGTGTGGGTGGTGTCGGGCGACGGCGACTCGCTGTCGATCGGCGGCAACCACCTCATCCACGCCCTCCGTCGCAACGTGAACATCACCATCCTGATGTTCAACAACCAGATCTACGGCCTCACGAAGGGCCAGTACTCGCCCACGAGCGAGCTGGGGAAGGTCACCAAGTCGACCCCGTTCGGCAGCCTCGACCACCCGTTCAACCCGCTCTCGGTGGCGCTGGGCGCGGAGGCCAGCTTCGTGGCCCGCACCCACGACATGGACCGGGCCCACATGCTCGAGACCTTCAAGCGGGCCCACGACCACGAGGGCGCGGCCTTCGTGGAGGTGCTGCAGAACTGCAACGTCTTCAACGACGGCGCCTTCGAGGGGATCACGGCCAAGACGGTGCGGGAGGAGATGCTCATCCCGCTCCGCCACGGCGAGCCCATCCGGTTCGGCGCCGACGGGTCCAAGGGCGTGGTGCTCGACGCCCAGCACGGCCCCCGCATCGCCGACGTCGCCGAGGTGGGCGTGGATGCCCTCCTGGTGCACGACGAGGCCCGCATCGATCCCAGCGTGGCGTTCATGCTCTCGCGCCTGTCGCGGGGCCCCACGGAACCGACGCCGATCGGCGTGTTCCGTGCGGTCAACCGCCTGGAGTACGCGTCGGAGGTCGACGCCCAGGTGGACGCAGCCATCGCCGACAAGGGCCCCGGCGACCTGGCCTCGCTGCTCCGATCAGGAGCGACGTGGGAGGTCGGCTAGTCCGCTAGCCCAGGCTGCGGAAGACCAGGCCGGTCTTCGGCTTGGGGGCGAAGAAGGTGGTCTTCGGCGGCATGCGCTCGCCGCCGTGGGCGGTGTCCTCGATCTGCCGGACCGTGGCCGGCCGCAGGAGGATCCCGGCCTGGGCATCGCCCTTGCCCACCGCGGCCCGCACGTTGCTGACGCCGTGCTGGAAGGTGAGGGAGTGCGGCGGTAGCGAGGCGAGGGCCACGTCGAGGCGGCTGGAGTCGAGGTCGCGCGCCTCGGCCAGGGCCTCGGGCCGGGGGCGGAGCAGCAGCTCGCCGTGGGCGTGCACGATGGCCAGGGTGCCGGCGTCGACCATGGCGGTGGTGATGGGCTCGCCGGCGGGAGGAGGACCGACGACCTCGAACCACGGAGCGAGCGCAGCGATGAAGTCGAAGTCGGCCGGGAGACCGTCGAGGAGCCGGTGGATGGCCTGGACGGTGAGCTCCTCGTCGACGAGCTCCACGACGTAGGCCATCGTGGAGCCCGCTTCCCGGGGGTCGCCGTCGGCCGCTTCCCGCTCGCCCTTGTAGGCGAGGGAGGTCTCGTAGCGGTGGTGGCCGTCGGCCACGACGACGGGCTGCTCGGCCACGGCGGCTGCGATGGCCGCGCACTGGTCGGGATCGTCGACCCGCCAGAGCTGGTGGCGGACGCCCTCGTCGTCCACGACGTCGGCCCACGGCTCCCCGTCGGTGGGGAGCAGCGCCGTGAGGCCCTTGCGCAGCGAGAGGCCCCAGATGGGGGAGAGGTTGGCCCGACAGGAGCGGAGCAAATCGAGGCGGTCGCTCTTGGCCTTCGGCGTGGTGTGCTCGTGGGGGAGGATGTCAGTGCCCGGCGGGCTGAGCTCGAGGGCGCCGATCACGCCGGTGGTCCGCACCTCGACGCCGTCGTAGGTGGCGGTCATCCGGTACACGGAGAACGACGGCGAGGGATCGGTGACGAGGCTGCCCTCGTCCTGCCAGTCACGGAAGGTGCACTGGGCGGCGTCGTAGCGCCCGGGGCCGTCGGCCTCGTTGGGCAGGTCGATCACCACCGCGTTGTGGTCGTGACGGCGCACGAGGGCCGCCCGCAGGTCGGTGTCGATGACGTCGTAGGGCGGCGCGAGGACCTCCTCGAGCGGTACTCGGGAGCGGTCGTAGCGGATGCCGGGGAAGGGCTCGAAGCGGGGCACGGTGTCCGAGTCTGCCAGGCTCGCAGCATGGGCTGGGTCCTCGACCTCGACGGCGTGATCTGGCTCGGTGACACCCCGATCCCCGGGGCCGCACGAGCCGTCGAACGCCTCCGCGCCGCCGGTGAGGAGGTGGTGTTCTGCACGAACAACTCCAGCGAGCCGGTGACGGCCGTGGAGGCCAAGCTGGCCCGGCACGGGATCCCGGCGGCGGGTGCGGTGGTGGGTTCAGCCCTGGCGGCGGCCTCGCTCGTGGCGACGGGGGAGCGGGTGCTCGTGTGCGGCGGCCCCGGCATCGTCGAGGCGGTGACGGGGGCGGGCGCCGAGGTCGTGCGGGAAGGCCCGGCTGACGTGGTGGTCGTCGGGTTCGACCGGGGCTTCGACTACGAACGGTTGCGGGTGGCGTCGGCCGCCGTCCGGGACGGGGCCAGGCTCCTGGGCACCAACGACGACGCCACCTACCCCACCGCCGAGGGCGTCCTCCCCGGCGGCGGCTCCCTCCTCGCCGCGGTGGAGGTGGCGAGCGGGGTGCGGGCCACCGTGGCCGGGAAGCCCTACGGGCCGATGGCGGCCCTCCTTCGAGAACGCCTCGGCCCCGTTGGCCTGATGGTGGGGGACCGGCCCGACACCGACGGGCGCTTCGCCGCCGCGCTCGGCTACCCCTTCGCCCTGGTGCTCACCGGCGTCACCACCCACGACGCCGAGCTCGACCCCCGACCCGACCACGTCGCCGCCGATCTGGCTGAGCTGGTGGAGCGCTCCCTCGGTCCCGCCGGCCCGCTCGAGGGGCGACGAACTCCGACGCCGCAGTCACGCGGCGGCTGAGTGCGAACAATTGCAAGCACTCCGGCAGGGTCCGTAGGCTTCCGCCCATGGCCCAGACCGACGTGTTCAAGCGCTACCTCGACGCCGGGGTTGCGTTCACCGCCCTCACCCAGAGCCGCGCCGAAGCCCTCGTGAAGGACTTGGTGAAGGCCGGTGAGGTGCAGGCCGATCAGGCCCGGGAGGCCGTCACCGACCTCCTCGAGCGGAGCCGGCGCAACAGCGAGCGGCTCCTCGAGACGGTCCGCGACGAGGTGAAGTCGCAGATCACCAACCTGGGGCTGGCGAGCAAGGCCGACCTCGACAAGCTGGAGGCCCGCCTGGCGTCCCTCGTCGACTCCGCCACCGCACCGGTGCGGAAGGCAGCCACCAAGTCGGCCCCGAAGGCGCCTGCGAAGAAGGCTGCAGCCAAGAAGGCGCCGGCCAAGAAGTCCACCGCCAAGACGTCGGCGGCCAAGAAGACCACGGCGAAGAAGTCCGCCGCCAAGAAGCAGGCCTGAACCGCTGACGCGGCGCCGGCTCGACACCGAACTGGTCCGGCGCGGCCTGACCTCGAGCCGGCAGCAGGCCCAAGAGCTGATCGAGTCGGGACGGGTCACCGTCGGCGGCGCCCCCGCGGCCAAAGCGGCCCGGCTGGTGGGCGC
>JALYWQ010000411.1 GCA_030852625.1 Actinomycetota bacterium | reverse complement strand
GACCTCGGCCCGGGTGAGGGTCGACTGGGTGCCGCTGCGGCGAGCCGCCAGCTGGGCCGTGACCACCTGGTGCATGACCGGGAGGTTGGGCTCGATGCCGAAGATGGCGTCGTCGAGCTCAGCGGTGCCGGCCTTGGCGCCAGTGGCGTTCTTGGTGTCGATCGTGGCCATCGTTACTTCTTCCCTGCCTTGACCGCGTCGCGGATGAGCACGAGGCCGCCCTTGGGGCCCGGCACCGCGCCACGGATGAGGACGAGGTCGCGCTCGGCGTCCGCCGACACGACCGTGAGGTTGAGGGTGGTGACCTTCTCGCCGCCCATCCGGCCGGCCATCTTGGTGCCGCGGAACACCCGGGAGGGGGTGGCGCAGGCGCCGATGGAGCCAGGGGCCCGGTGGACGCGGTGGGCACCGTGGGAGGCGGGCATGCCGCCGAAGCCGTGCCGCTTCATGGCACCGGCGAAGCCCTTGCCCTTGCTGACGGCCGTGACGTCGACCTTGTCGCCGTCGGCTAGCAGGTCGGCCTTGAGCTCCTGGCCCACCGAGTAGTCCGACACGTCGTCGAGCCGGAGCTCCACGAGGCGGGGGCCGGGTTCGACGCCGGCCTTCTCGAACTGCCCGAGCTTGGGCTTCGTGATCTTGGAGGCCTTCTTCGTGCCGAAGGTGACCTGGAGGGCGGTGTACCCGTCGTTCTCGTCCGTCTTGACCTGCACGATGCGGCAGGGCTTGACGCGCAGAACGGTGACCGGGACGACCTTGTTGTCGTCATCCCAGACCTGGGTCATCCCGACCTTCTCACCGACGATTGCCTTTGTCGCCATGACGACTGCTGTCTCTCTCTGCGGAGGAACCGGGGCTGACCCCGGTTCACGCGAACGCTCCGCACGGGGGGCCCGGCGGAGCGTGATTCGGTTGTGCCAGGCGGTTCCCACCCGAGTGGACGGGCCTACGAGGACTTCGGTTGCGGTGCGCTCCGGGACCGGGGAGGTCCGGGAGCACGGCTTGTCGAGGATAGCGGGGGGATCCCCGATCGTCCAAAGCGCCGGGGACTATCCTCCCCCGCCCGCCCCCTCGGCCGTCAGGCCGTGAGGTTGGTGCAGCTCCGCAGGCCCTCCCAGTAGCGGAGCTCGGCGGCCGCATCGGCCCCCGTGAGGGGCCGGGGGACGCTCCCCGAGATGCGCCCGGGGGTCCAGCGGTAGTCCTGGACCTCGCGACCGTCGACCGTCACCTCGAACACCCCCGTGCGGGCGCCCTCGGCGCTGTTCTCCTTGAACAGGAAGTTCCCGAGCCCGTAGTGCACGACGGCGTCGCCCAGCCGGCCCCCACCCTGGAGCCGGTGGGCGTGGCTGCCGACCACGACGTCGGCGCCGGCGTCGACCAGGGTCCGGGCCAGCTCCTCCTGGCTCGCGGTCGGGCAGGTCTCCTTCTCCACCCCCCAGTGGAGGAACACGACCACCGTGTCGCTGTCGGCCCTGGCCTCCTTCACCTCGGCGACGAGGCGGTCGACCCGCTTGGCCGAGGCCATGCCGGCCTTCGTGGCCGTGGCCGTCCAGGCCGTGATGAGGCTGTCGTCGAGCACCTGGGTGGCGCCGATCACCGCCACCCGCTGGCCCTTCACGGTGGCCCGGTACGGCTCGTAGGCGTCGTCTTCGTCGGCCCCGATGCCGATCACCATCCCGTCGGTCTGGGCCGCCTTGGCGGCCAGGCTCTCCTGGAGGCCGTCGGGCCCGTAGTCGAGCCCGTGGTTGTTGGCCATCGATGCCACGTCGACCCCGGCGGCCCGCAGGGCGCGCAGGGCCGAGGGCGGGGCCCGGAAGGCGAACTGCTTGTCGGCCCGGGTGCCGCCCACGGCGATGGCGGTCTCGAGGTTGATCACCGTGAGGTCGGCCGCCCGCAGCTGGTCGGCGAAGGGACCGACCGCTGTGTCGGGGGCCCCGTCGAGGCGGCTGCGGAGGGCCCCCTCGAAGTAGGAGTCGCCGGCGAAGGCGATGGTGATCGGCTCGCCGCGGGCCACGGTCGTGGACGAGGACGCGGTGGTCGACACCCGGTCCTTGGCCTGCGTCGACGGCGGGGCTTGCGCCGACGTGGTGCTCTCGCCGTCACCCGACCGGTCGAGGGCCACGGCGGTGCCGACGCCGACGAGGGCCACCGCTGCGAGCAGGGCCAGCGTGATCCGGCGGCGCCGATCGGTCCGGAGG
>JALYWQ010000407.1 GCA_030852625.1 Actinomycetota bacterium | reverse complement strand
GGCCCGCTGGGAGCGTCCCGTGCCGCTCGTCGGCGACACCACGTCGGCGGCAGCCCGGGCCGCCGATCCGGCCGGTTGGCGCCTCGACGACGATCACCGCGGCGCGCTCTACGCCACCATCGGCGCCCGGCGCGACGTCCGGCGGTTCCGGCCCGACCCGGTGCCCGACGATGTCGTCCACCGCCTGCTGGAAGCGGCCCACGCCGCACCCAGCGTCGGGCATTCGCAGCCGTGGCGGTTCGTACTGGTGACGGACCCCGCCACGCGGGAGCAGGCCGGGCTGCTCGCCGACCAGGAGCGGCTGGGTCAGGCGGCCGAGCTCACGCCCGAGGCCGCCCAGCAGTTGCTCGACCTCCAGCTGGAGGGCATCCGGGAGGCGCCGCTCGGGATCATCGTGTGCTGCGATCGGCGGACCCCCGCCGCCGGTGTGCTCGGCCGTCGCCAGTACCCCGATGCCGACCTCTGGTCGTGCGCGTGCGCCATCGAGAACCTCTGGCTGGCCGCTCGGGCAGAGGGCCTGGGGGTCGGCTGGGTCACCCTCGTGCCACCCGAGCAGCTCACGGGGCTCCTCGGCATCCCGGACGGCGTCGAGCCCCTCGGGTGGCTCTGCGTCGGCTGGCCCGACGAGCGCAACCCCCTCCCCGGCCTCGAGCGAGCCGGCTGGTCGACGCGGATCCCGGTGGATGAGCTGGTGCAGCGCGAGCGGTGGAGCGAGGACGGGTCGGCGCCCGCCGCGCCTCGGTCCCGCCTCCGAGCGCCCGAGCCCGAGGCCGTGGTGGCGGCGCGGGATCTGGCCGACCAGCTCCTCACCCCGCTCGGCTCGCTCGGCGTGCTCGACCGGGCCGTCGACCGGCTGCTCGCCCTGGGTCAGCGCGAGGTGGCTGGCGGCACCCTCGTGCTCGCCGTCGGTCGTCACCGGGTGACGGAACTGGGCGTCAGCGCCTTCGACGACTCGGTGAACGAGGAGGTGCTGGCCGCGGCTCACGCCGGGGAGGCCGTCGGCACGGTGGCGGCCCGGGCCTCCGGCTTCGCCTGGCAGGTCGTCGACACCGGCGCCAGCACCGGCAACCTCCGCGACGCCGACGCCCTCGATGCGGCGGCAACGGCGCGGCTGGTCGAGCAGGGGATCGCGCTCGGTCGGGACCTGGCCCCCAGCGGGCTGGTCCTGCTCGGCGAGGTCGGCATCGGCAACACCACCGTGGCCGCCGCCCTCACCGCCGGGTTGCTGGAACTGGAGGCGCCGGCGGTGGTGGGCCTCGGCGCTGGCGCCGACTCCGCCATCGTCGACCGCAAGCGGGAGGTCGTGGCTGGAGCGCTGGACCGTGTCCGTGTCGCCGCGGTGGGCGATCCGATGGGCTTGCTCGCCGCACTGGGCGGCCCGGAGCTCGCCCTGCTGACGGGTGTGACGCTCGGCGCTGCGGAGGGCGGCGCAGCTGTGGTCCTCGACGGCCTCCCCACGAGCGTGGCCGCGCTGGTCGCGGTCCGCCACGAGCCAGCCGTCGCCGCCCACCTCATCGCCGGCCAGCGCAGCCGGGAGCTGGCCCACGGCCTCGTGCTCGACGCCCTCGGCCTCGAGCCGCTCCTCGACCTCCGCATCCGAGCGGGGGAGGGCGTCGGCGCCTGCTTCGCCGCCCGCCTCGTGCTCCAGGCCCTCGCCATCCGAACCACCAGCGCCCGCACCACCGAGTAGCCAGCGGGCCCGCAGGCCCGACCGCTAGCCGGTGGACGGGGGAGGGGCGTCGCTGTCGGCGGCGGGAGCGGCGGCGGCTTCTTCGGCGGCGTGCGCAGCCGCCTTCTCCTCGTGGCGTTCCTTCTCGTCCTGCATGGCCTGGAGCACGGCCATCATGATCTTGTTCATGTCCTCGTCGAGGTACTTGCGGGCCCGGTAGAGGACCATCGCGCCGACGAGGGAGATCGGGCTGACGAGCACGAGCGCCGTTCGCAGGTTCTCGTCGAACACCGAGGACAGGCCGCCGACCACGAACGGCGCGGCTGCCTGGCCGAACACCACCGCCGCGAGGTTGAAGGCGCCGAAGCCGGTGCCACGGAGGTGGGCCGGTACGGCGTCGGTGAGGCCGGCTCGCAGGCCGGGGATCGACATCGTGAGGACGAAGAAGCCGGTGAACTGCATGGCGACGATCCCGAGGAAGATGCCGGAGTCGTAGCCGAGGGCCTCGCGGCCGACGTCGTGGGCGTCCTCCCGGGCGTCCTCGGCGGCGTCGTCGGCTTCGTCGATGGCGGCCTCCGGTGCCCCGGAGCGTTCCAGCTCGTCGACCAACGCCTCCGCCTCGTCGGCTCGGAGGTCGGCCTGCTCCTGGGCGATCACCACGGCCTCCGGCACGGACGGCTTGAGGGCGTACCCGCCGCCGAAGATGATCAGGCCGACGAACAGGAAGATGGCGGGCAGGGCCAACCGGCCGCCCTGCATCTTGGGCGCCCACTTGTCGGCGGCCCGGCCGCCGAGGAGCACGCCGGGCACGCCGGCCATGGCCACGAGCCCGACCCAGCCCTCGCCGAAACCGGGCTTCACGCCGAGCTGGCGCTCGTAGAACTGCGGCAGCCAGGCCGCCACGGCGGTGATCGTGAAGAGGATGGCGGCCACACCGACGAGCGCGTACTTCATCGTGCGGATCGACAGGATCGTCCGCATGTCGGCCTTGAGGCTGTCCCACATGTCCTTGCAGAACGCCCAGAAGCCGTCGTCGAAGAGGGCCGGGTTCTCGTCGGCGTCGGCGTCGGCCGCCCCGATGGCCACCATCATGTCGGCCGCCCCCCGCTTCGGTTCCTTCAACCGGTAGGCGAGGATGGCCACCAGCGCACCGGGGGTGGCCATGATCACCAAGGCCCACCGCCAGCCCAGGGTGGCGCCGATGGCACCGCCCAGGCCGATGCCGAGGCCAGCGCCGATGAACAGCATCATCTGCTGGATGGAGAACGCCTTCCCGCGCTGCTCGGTCGGGTAGTAGTCACCGATCAGCGACGCCGCTGACGGTTCGGTGATGGCCTGGCCGAAACCCAGCGCCGAGCGCAGCCCGACGAGCATCGGGAAGTTCATGGCCGCGGCGCCGAGCGCGGTGAGGCCTGACCAACCGACGACGGTGTGGCCGATGGCCCGGGTGCGGTGCCAGCGGTCGGCGAGGTAGCCGGCCGGGACGGTGATGATGCCGTTGAAGAGGAGGGCCAGGGAGAGCAGCACGCTGATCCCGAGGTCGCCGACGCCGAACTCCTCCTTCAGCGGCGTGATGAGCCCCCGGACGATGTTCTTGTCCATCTCGTCGACGAGGATGACGAGGGCCAGCACCCACATCGGCTCGTTGAGGAGCCGGTGGAAGAAGCCCCCCTTGAACGGTCCCGTGGCCTCGGCATCCGTAGTGGTGGTGCCGGTGGGCTCCGTGGTTCCGTCCATGCCCGACATTCTGCACGACGCGTGCGATGAGTTGAGAACCGGCCGAGTGGCCGCCGTGTCACCTCGTTGGCATGCTCGGGGCGTGGAGCGTGCCGTCATCGCCGTGGTGCTCGCCCTGGTCGTGCTCGGCGTCGCGGCCCTCGCCCAGCGCCGAGGCCGGACCGACGCCCCCGCCCGCACCGGGTACTCGGCCCCCGAGCAGATCGACCGGCGCGACTTCGTCCGGCCTGACGCGCCCTGGTTGGTGGCGGTGTTCACCTCCGCCACGTGCGACAGCTGCCACGGGGTGTGGGAGCGGGCCCGCCACGTCGAGAGCCCGCAGGTGGCGGTGGAGGAGATCGAGGTGGGCGCCCGCAAGGACCTGCACGACCGCTACGCCATCGACGCGGTGCCCACCACGGTGATCGCGGACGCCGCCGGCGTCGTGCGACGGCACTTCATCGGGCCCGTGACCGCGACCGACCTGTGGGCCGCCGTGGCCGAGGCACGGGAGCCGGGCAGCACCCCCGACGCCTGCCACTGAGCACCGCAAGGACTCGCAACCCGGGGGCGATACCCACCGGAAGCGGTGGACGACGCCCCCAGGTTCGCGAAGGATCGGGGCGCTACTCGGAGGTGGTGCGGCGGGCTCGGGGCCGCCGGGGCTTGGCCGGCGCAGCGGCGTCGGTGGCCGCGTGGCTCGTGGCGGGCTCCTCGGCCAGCCGGCCCGAACCTTCGCCCCGGCCGTCGGTGGCGCGCCAGGCGCCGAACTCCTCCTGGGCGGTGCGACCCTCCTGGCCGAGAGCGACGAGCCGGTACACCTCGGGCCCGTCGATCGTCTCGTGCTCGAGCAGGGCTCGGGCGACGAGGTCGAGGCCGTTGCGTTGCTCGGTGAGCACCTGGCGGCAGCGATCCTCCTGATGCCGCAGGATCCGCTCCACCTCCTCGTCGATCACCCGGGCCGTCTCGTCGGAGTAGTCGCGGGTGTGCATGAGGTCGTCGCCGAGGAAGACGGCCCCCTGCGAGCCCCAGGCCATCGGTCCGATCCGGTCGGACATGCCCCACTCCC